>JALVXV010000027.1 GCA_027038235.1 Campylobacterales bacterium
CAGATCAGTTTAGTGATATAGATATTGCTTATTCTATGGATTATAAACGATTTTCCAAGTTCTATAAAGATGGTTTTTCAAAGCTTTTGAGATTAGAAGAGATAAAAAAAGAGTTAGAGCAAAAAATGAATGCCAAAGTTGACTTTGTTCCAAATTCAAATAAGAAAATTATCAAGGATTTGTTAATTGTCTAAAGCCAAAATAAGGATAAAAAAGATTTTCAAATCTATAGAAGATATAGAGTTTATTGTGGAAAATAGAGATATCAATATCACTAAAGCCATAAAAGATAAGATAATAAAACCTGCAATTAGAATGAATATTATCAGAATTGCTGAAGAGTTTAAAAGATTAAAAGATGAAAATGAGTTTGAAATTTTAGAAAATTTTGATAAAAAAGATCTTAAAGGTATAAATGCAGTAAGAAATTATATAGCACATGATTATGATAGCACAGATGATAATATTATAGAAGATGTCATAAGATATAATTTGCCTAAAATGAAAAAAATTGTTCAGGATATAATGTCTAAATTGTAGCTTATCGAATTACTCTCCTGATATCTTTCGATAAATTGGTAATGATTTCATAAGTAATAGTATTAAAATACTCTGCAAAGTGTGTAGCATCGTCAAATACACATACTTGGTCATCATCTCCTTCAAGTGCGAAGCTATCCATGGATATTCTGCCTAGTATGGGTTTGCCGTTTGCTGCTTTTAAGTCCCCCAAACCATCATATCTAAAAAGTCCATCCCCATAACCTGTATCATAAGTAGAAATTATCATATCTTTTTTAGACTCAAAAACTCCTCCATATCCAACTCTTTGACCCTTTTTAAGCTCTCTTTGACTTAGTTTCTCTGCCCATAGAGATAATACTGGCTTTAGAGGAGGATTTTGCAAGGGTGGATTTAGATAGTGATAGCCATATATACTTATACCACTTCTTGCAAAATCTTCATCAAAGTTACTATTTCTAAAAATTGCCGCAGAGTTGTGTGAATGAAAGTAGGGTTGTAGCAAATTTTCTCTTTTACATATATCTTTAACTCTTTTTTTTACCTCTTTAAAATTTTCTCTTTGCCAAAAGTATTCGCTTGTAAGCTCATCAGCACTTCTAAAGTGGGTAAAAACTCCCTTTAAAATGAGTTTTCTATCTTTGATAAGCTTTAATGCAAGTTCTAATTCATCTAGTTTTATACCGTTTCTATGCATTCCGGTATCTACTTTTAACTCCACTAAGGAATCTGAGGGAATTTTTTTGATTGAGCTTAAATGGTTGATTGTTATACCGATATTGTTTAGCCTCTCTTTTGGTATATCACTTAAAATCAAAGTATATGGTAAATATTTTTGTGTGATAAGTGCCTCTTTGACAGTTTTTACCGCACATCTTTTAGCTCCAAATTCATGTGATAGTTTTGCCATCTCTTCTAAACCATGACCGTAAGCATTATCCTTTAAAACTACAAAAAGCTTTTCTATCCCTCCTATTTGTTTTGAGATTAATGATAGATTATGAAAAAAATTTGACCTGTTTATAATGATGTAAGACACCTTAAAGCCCTATTCTGCTTTAAGTTTATAAGCTTTGACTAAATGACCTCTTAATTTTCTAGCTTGATAATCAAGCTTATAAAAAAGAGCATATATATCTTTGGCATCTAGTTTAGGATCCCCGCCAAAGTCAAACTGCCCATCTTTTTTGGGTATATTAGCATCAAGATACTCATAAAAACTGTTTCTTATCTCTATAAGCTTATTCGTATCAAATTCTACCACTTTTTTATCTTCTTGCTTTATATCCATACTTTCCAACTTTCATTTTTCATTTTTCATTTTTCATTTTTCAGAGGTTATTCTAACATATTTGTTAAAAAAATACAATTTTTTCAAACTTTCATTTTTCATTTTTCATTTTTCATTTTTCATTTAAAACCCCTATAAATAGGCAATAAGAGTAAAATCTTAAGATAATCTTACTATAAAACTTAAAATGACACATTTATGACTTGATGATAATCAATGATATTTAACATAAATTTAACTATAATTTCACCATAGAATTATGTTTGGTGTGTAAAACAGATAATTCAAAAAATTTTAAGGAGGATGTATGAAGCAAATGGTTAAGAAGATATCAACCGTTGCACTAGGTACAATGGTCGGTATGACATTGCTTTCAGCTCAGAGTGAACTTGAAAAAGTCATGAAAGAGAGACATTTGTCTCAGCAAGATTTGCTCGCGGCTGCAAAGACTTATACTCCCAGTGGTGGAAGAGATAAGTATTTGGTTTTCAGTTCTGGCGGTCAATCAGGTCAGATAATGGTTTATGGTGTTCCCTCTATGAGGATACTAAAATATATAGGTGTATTTACTCCAGAGCCTTGGCAAGGATGGGGTTATGATGATGATACCAAAAAGGTTCTTGCCGAAGGTAGTATAAGAGGCAAGAAGATCACTTGGGGTGATACTCACCACCCAGCAATTTCTGAGACAAATGGAAAATATGACGGAAAATGGTTGGTCATCAATGATAAGGCTAACCCAAGAATTGCTGTTATCGACTTGCATGACTTTGTTACAAAACAGATAGTTGTCAATCCTGTTTTTAAAAGTGATCACGGTGGAGCTTTCTTTACTCCAAATAGTGAGTATATCTTAGAAGCTTGTCAGTATGCAGCTCCGTTAGATAACAATTGGCACCCTATGAGCGAGTATGTAGATGCTTATAGAGGTGGTGTTACAGTATGGAAATTTAACCACAAAACAGGAAAAATCGAGCCTAAGAAATCATTTACTATAGAACTTCCTCCATATATGCAAGATCTTTCAGATGCAGGTAAAGAGGTAAGTTACGGTTGGGGATTTACAAATAGTTTTAACTCAGAGATGTACACAGGCGGTATCGAAAAAGGTCTTCCTCCGTTTGAGGCAGGATGCTCAAGAAATGATACTGACTTTCTACAAGTTTACAACTGGAAAAAGTTAGCTAAACTTGCTAAAGATCCTAAAAATGTAAAAATAGTAAATGGACACAAAGTTATACCTATAGATGTAGCTGTTAAAAATAACTGCCTATTTTTAGTACCTGAGCCAAAATCTCCTCACGGAGTTGATGTAAGCCCTGATGGAAAGTATGTAGTAGTCTGTGGTAAACTAGATACTCATGCTACTGTTTATGACTTCAACAAAATGATGAAACTTTTTAAAAATAAAGAGTTTGTAGGAAAAGATCCTTTTGGTATTCCTATTCTTGATATGAAAAAAGCTGCTCATTGTCAAGCTGAGTTGGGACTTGGACCACTTCACAATCAGTATGGTAAAAAGTGGAAAAATGGTGAGATTTATACTTCATTGTATGTTGATAGCCAAGTTGTAAGATGGAACTATTTAACTTGTAAAGTAGAGGATAGACAAAATGTTAACTATAACATCGGTCACCTTTGCGGAATGGAGGGTAAAAGTGAAGATCCTCAAGGTGATTATATCATCGCTCTTAACAAATTGGCAATCGATAGATTTAATGATATAGGACCTTTGCATCCACAAAACCACCAGCTTATAGACATAAGAGGTAAAAAGATGCAACTTCTTTATGATATGCCAGTTCCTTTGGGTGAACCTCACCAAGCAGTAGCTATTAGAGCTAGTAAACTTCATCCACCGGTAAGATACCCAATGGGTACCAATCCATTTACTGGCAAGATCCATAGAGGTAAAACTTTAGCAGGTCAAGAAAAAATTGTAAGAAAAGGTAAGCATGTATATGTATATGGCAGCTTGGTAAGAAGTCATATCAACCCAGAGCATATAAATGTAAACCTTGGAGATACAGTTACTATCTATCTAACAAACCTAGAAAGAGCAGAGGATGAGACTCACGGCTTTACAGTAGATCAATACAATGTTCATGCTTCACTAGAGCCTGGTAAAACTGTCGCTGTTACATTTAAAGCTGATAGAGAAGGAGTATTTCCTTACTACTGTACAGAGTTCTGTTCTGCACTTCACTTGGAGATGATGGGTTACTTGCTTGTTAAAGATCCAAATAAAAAATATGTAAGTGCTAAGAAAATTGCAAGAGCTAAGATGAGCAAAGAGCAACTTATGAAAGAGTACAAAAAAACAGTTGCTGTTAATGATGCTACAGATAAAGTTATCCAAAGTGTTGTTAAATTCTTAAAAGAGAATCACTATGAGAAATATCCTGTAGTTAAAAATCTTGTAGTTGATGCACTTGATCAGTATGGTAAAATCAAAGAGCAAAAAGTTCAATCTGATAAAGCTCTAAAAGCTGGAGATATTGAAAAAGCTATCCTTTTTGAAAATATGATTTGGCAATATATGGTTAAAACTGCAGATGTTGGTATCAGAGCTAGAGACCTTCTTGTTAGTAAACTTGCTACTCCTATGAGTGAAGCAGCTAAGAGAGGTAAAGTAGCATTTGATGAAGGCGGATGTGGTGGATGCCATGTCATAGGTAAAGTAAGCTCAGGTCCAGATCTTACAGGTGTTCTTCAAAGACATCCTAATGGTGAGAAATGGGTAAAAGAGTGGATACTAGATCCTAAGAAAAAATTTGACGAACCATATGTCAAAGCTATGATCAACTACTTCAACCTTAGAATGCCTAACCAAGGTATGACTAAGAAACAAGTTGATGATATGATCGAATACTTCAAATGGATAGATAAAAACGCAAATCTATTCTAA
>JALVXV010000028.1 GCA_027038235.1 Campylobacterales bacterium
TTATGCTTGAAGATTAGAGGCTTTTAAAAAAGTTGAAGGCTTATCTACATGGTGTTAAGTCGAAACTTTTTTAAAAGGCTATAAGTTCAATGATATGTGCTAATGCAGTGAAGTCTATTGCAAAATTTGGGTTAAAATAGTTTGAGAGCTTTAGTCCCTCAAACTATTATAATTTTACATTCCAGCTTTTGTTGTTATCATATCTAAAGCTTTTTCCATCTTAGGTATAACACCGCATCCTTTAAGATCAAATCTCTTTTCTAATGCTTTTGGGTTTAAATACTCTATTTTTACTTTATTGCTATAATCTTTATAAACTAAAACTCTTATAGGAAGAGCGATAGCGGCATGTATGTCTCTTAGCATTATCCTAGTACCTAGTTTTGCATTACCAAATATAATAACTTTGGCTTTGAGCATATCATAGCCTACTTTTTTTGCATTGGCTTTATGATCTATGATACCAAAAACTTGCATACCTTTTGACTTGAGAATATTTTGTATCTTTTGGATAGTTTTATCAACTGAATTTTTACTATCCTTGATGATATAATCCCCTGCATTTAAAACTGTTATGCAAAGTAGAGTGGTCAATAACATTTTTACTTTCATGGTCTCTCCTTAAAGTTTCTTACTATTTTACCCAATTAAAGTGCCTTTTTTGTGCTATTTTTCTTTTTTACAATAAACTTTGTTGGTTAATGGATATTTATGATATAATTTTACAACATACTACCAATAAGGTGATGATTATGAACATAAAAGTTGCACTTATTCAACAGACTTTTTATGATAACAAGCAAAATACAATAGCAAAAACTTTACAACTCTTACAAAAAGCAAAGGAGGGAAATGCCCAACTTGCAGTACTTCAAGAGCTACATCAAGATAGATACTTTTGCATAAGTGAGAATGTAAAAAATTTTGAAAAAGCGGATAGTTTTCAAAAAGATATAGAGTTTTGGAGCAATGTTGCTAAAGAGCATAAGATAGTTTTAGTTACTTCTCTTTTTGAAAAGAGAGCTCCCGGACTTTACCACAATACAGCGGTAGTCTTTGAAAAAGATGGAAGCATTGCTGGAAAGTATAGAAAGATGCACATACCTGATGATCCTGGATTTTATGAGAAATTTTACTTTACACCGGGTGATTTGGGGTTTGAGCCGATTGATACTAGTATAGGAAGACTTGGGGTTTTGGTGTGTTGGGATCAATGGTATCCTGAAGCTGCTAGGATAATGGCTCTAAAAGGAGCTCAAATCCTTATCTATCCTACCGCCATAGGCTGGTTTGATGAGGATAGCTTTGAAGAGAAACAAAGACAGCTTGATAGCTGGATAACGGTGCAGAGATCTCATGCTATAGCAAATGCTCTGCCTCTTGTATCAGTAAATAGAGTAGGATTTGAAAAAGATGAAAGTGGTTGTTTAGAGGGTATTAGATTTTGGGGAAACTCCTTTGTTTGTGATGCAGGAGGAGAGATACTTTGTAAACTCGATGATAAAGGTGAAGTTTGTCAAATAGTCTCCATAGACAAAAAGCACACAAAACAAAGAAGAGATATTTGGCCATTTTTAAGAGATAGAAGGATTGATAGTTATCAAACTCTTCTTAGGAGATATGATGATTAGTTGCTGGTTTTTACCCTATTTACATCCATATAAAAAGCAAAAGTCTCCTCTTTTTTTGGAGTAGCTTTCTCATTGAGAGCAACTTGTATCTCATCATTGTATTTTTTCACATAAGATAAAAACTCTCTTTTTGCTTTGCCCCTTAAAATACTTTTTGCTACCTTTATAGTGCTAGTTGGATTTATAGCATGATTGTTTTTGTAAAGTCCAAAATGTAAATGTGGACCGGTACTTAGTCCTGTTGAGCCGACATATCCTATGGTTTTTCCTTTTTTTACATATTTTCCTCGTCTAATGCCTCTTGCAAATCTCCTCAAATGTCCATAAAGAGTTTTATAGCCTCCGACATGTCTTATGATGATACAGTTTCCATACCCCCCTCTTCTACCAGCAAATATCACTCTACCATCACCTGCTGCATGAACTGGTGTACCTACAGGTGCAGAAAAATCTATACCCAAATGTGCCCTATACCTATGAAGTATCGGATGCCATCTTTTGTATGAAAATCGATCAGAAATCCTAGTATATCTACAGGGTTGTGAAAGAAAAAAGCCCTCTAGCTCCTTTCCCTTTTCATTGTAATATCTGCCCTTATACCTATATATATAGTGCTTTACCCCTCCTGTTTCAACCATTGATGCCTCTATGATAGGGTTGCCGAGTTGTCTTCCAAGTCTTATTTTTTGTCTATAAATTATAACTAATTTATCACCCTTTCTTATATCCTTTTTAAAATTTATACTATTTCTATATGATTGTATAAATTCATTAGCAAGAAGATGGTTGCTAGTTGCCTTTACAATATCATAATATGGTGAAGTTTTTATATCCAATTTGAGTATCTTATCTTTGGTTTCATAAATAATTGGTAGTAAGTTTATAAAATATTTTCCACTATCTTTATCCCTACTTATATGTATTTGCAACTCTTCGCCAATAGGTATTAAAACTTGTTCAATATCACCATTATCATTTTGAAGTATTTGATATCTAGTTCCAGCAATTATCTCTGATGTTAGCTCTTTATCGCCAGTATCAAGATCATAATAAAGCTTTAGAGGCATTTTATGCTCCTCTAAAAAGTTCAAAAATGTTTTACCCTTTTGCCACTTTTGCTCTACTAACTTAGTAGCACCAAATAGATAACTACTTATGATTAAAAATATTATTAAAACCGATCTTAACATTTTTCTGCACAAATCCTCTATATTTTTTTGGAATTATACCCTTTTGTTTTTTCAAAAGCAATTTTTAATCCACTTTTAGTATAATAGCACTATGTTTTTATAAATTTTTGAAAGGTTTTTATGAAAAAAGTATTTTTTTCTATTTTTTTAGTAAGTTTAACACTTTTAAATGCAAAATTTTTAGAGTACAAAGCAGAGATTATCTCTATTGAGGGTAGTATTGCCACTATAAAAAATTCACCCAATGTTAAGATAGGCTCAAGTGGAGTTGTTATACACAACTACTCAAATAAACACTCTACCATAGTAGCAAAAGCAATAGCAATAGATAAAGATAGCAACTATATAAAGATAAAATTTTTAAAATTTAGCGATTTGCAACAAGATGTTCTACCAGTCCCTGTGATACTTCCAAGTGTTGGAGATACAGTTATACTTAATTATCTTTACAATCATGCCTTAGCAATTACTCCAAATTTTAAAACCTATAAAGAGGTTATTGCTAAACATAAAGATATAAACTGGCTTCATCCAGATCTCTTTGCAGCAAAGCTTTTTACCGACAGTAACCCCTCTCCAAATAGAGAGGATTTTCAAAATATCTGCAAAGATTACTCATTTGCACTTCTTTATTTCGCTATAGATCAAAATGGTTACTTTGTTGATTGCAATAGTTTTAAAATATTAAATCATGAAAACTTAGACACAAAAGAGGATAAGTTTATATTGCCTTTTTACTCTAGGATAAAAGATATAGATACCTCTTTGTTTAACTTTGGAAAATCTAAAATAGAAAACTACAACAATTACTACAAAATGCTTTTAAGGTAGCAAAATGGTTGATAAAGATATAGAATTTTTCCAAAATCTTTTAGGTAAAGAGAATGTCTATAATGATAAAGCTCACCTCTTAGCCTACTCTTATGATGCTACTAAAAATAGATATGAGCCAGATATGGTTATCTTTCCAAGAGATGAAAGCGATGTTAGCAAGATACTAAAATATTGCAATGAAAACAAGATAGTTATCACTCCAAGAGGTGCGGGTAGTGGTTTTACAGGCGGTGCACTTCCTGCAAACGGCGGTATAATGCTCTGCTTTGAAAAACATATGAATAAAATCCTTGAGATTGATATGCAAAATATGGTCGCAAGAGTTCAACCCGGAGTTATAAATAGAGATTTACAAAAAGCAGTCGAAAAGGTAGGACTCTTTTATCCACCTGATCCTGCTAGTCAAGACTACTCTACTATTGGAGGAAATGTTAGTGAAAATGCAGGTGGCATGAGGGCTGCAAAGTATGGAATTACTAAAGACTTTGTCATGGCATTAAGAGCGGTTTTACCAAATGGAGAAATCATACGAGCCGGTAAAAAGACTATAAAAGATGTTGCCGGATACAATATAGCAGGTATCTTAATAGCAAGTGAAGGCACATTAGCGGTCATTACCGAAATCACTTTAAAACTTTTATCATATCCTGCTTTAACTAAGACTGCCATGGGAGTTTTTAAAACTGTAGAAGATGCTATGAATGCAGTATTTAAAACGATGGCAAGTGGAGTAACACCAGTAGCAATGGAGTTTTTAGACAACCTTAGTATAAGAGCTGTCGAAGAGAAGTTTCACAAAGGTTTACCTACCGATGCTGGAGCCATCTTAATATGTGATGTAGATGGAGATCTTGAGGTTGAGCTTGATACTCAGCTTGAAAAGATAGAAAAATGTTTTAAACAAAACGGCTGTGTGGATTTTAAAATCGCAAAAGATAAAGATGAAGCAAATGATTTGTGGTTTGCAAGAAGAAATGCAAGTCAAAGTATCACAATATATGGAAGCAAAAAGTTAAATGAAGATATAACAGTTCCTAGATCTAAACTTCCTGAAG
>JALVXV010000029.1 GCA_027038235.1 Campylobacterales bacterium
GGTATATATTTTGAGATAATTTCTAAAAGTTCGCTCTGCTTTGTTGCTTTTTTTATCGATATTGGGATTAACTCTTTATAACTCTCTTGATATTTTTGATATTGGGCTATCTTTTTAAGAAGTTCATCTTTGCTAATAAGATCCATTTTAGTCAAAAGAACTATATGAGGAGTATTTTTTTTATTTAATCTTAAAAACTCCTCATACTCATCAACTCTATCTTTTACAGATGCTAAAAATAAAATAAGATCACAATCACCCATAGCCTTTAGAGCCTCTTCAAGCATAAATTGATTTAAAAGTCTCTCTTTTTGGTGAATTCCTGGAGTATCTATGAAGATTATCTGAGTATTTTTATGCATTATTATAAAATTCATCCTCTTTCGTGTGGCATTAGCTTTGTGTGATACTAAAGCTAATTTTTCACCAATTAGCCAGTTTAAAAGAGAACTTTTGCCACTATTTGGCCTACCAACAACTGAAACAAATCCAGCTTTCATCTATAAATCCTTTGGATTAAGCAACCAGAAGCTCTAAGCTCTAAGCCTAAAGTATATATCTTGAGACCTCTTCATCTTCTATAACTTCATCTAGTTTTTCATGCACAAGCTCTTTAGTGACTATTATAGTCTCACCCTTATGCTCATTGGCATCATAGCTTATCTCCTCTAAAACCCTCTCTACTACTGTATGAAGTCGTCTAGCTCCTATATCTTCAGTTTTTTCATTGGTTATATGTGATATTTTTGCCATCGCCTTGATAGCTTCATCATCAAACTTAAGCTCAACCCCTTCAGTGCCTAAAAGTGCCTCATACTGTCTAAGAAGTGAATTTTTAGGCTTGGTTAATATTTGATAAAGCACCTCCTCGTCAAGAGAGTTAAGCTCAACTCTAAGAGGAAATCTTCCTTGCAATTCTGGTATAAGATCACTTGGCTTTGTCAAGTGAAAGGCACCCGCAGCGATAAAAAGAACATGATCACTTTTGACTACACCATATTTTGTGTTGATACTGCTTCCCTCAACAATGGGTAAAAGGTCTCTTTGAACACCCTCTTTACTTGGATCTTGTCTTGAATTGTTTTTTTGACTAACTGCAATCTTATCTATCTCATCTATAAAAACAATACCCCCATTTTCTACCCTTTTTAGAGCCTCACTCTTTACCATATCCATATCTAAAAGTGTTTCACTTGCTTCATTTTTTAATATCTCTTTTGCCTCTTTGACAGTTACCTCTTTTTTTATCTTCTCTCTAGTACTTCCTAATATTTTGATAAATGACTCTTGAACTTTTATCACTTCAGGTGGCAATGAACTATCAGCACCATCGCCTAAACCCTTTTGTATCTCAAGCTCAATTTTAAGATCATCAAGCTCCCCCTCTCTAAATTTTAAAAGCATTCTATTGTAACTCTTTTCATAATCCTCTTTTTTTTCAATAGTTGCACCTTTTGGTAAAGGTGGTAAAAGCTTTTGAAGTATCTTCTTTTCTACATAATTATCTATTGAGTTTTTATTTTTCTCCTTGTGTTCACCTTTTACTAAATTGATAGCATTTGAAACTAAGTCTCTTATCATAGACTCCACATCTCTACCTACAAAACCAACCTCAGTATATTTACTAGCCTCTACTTTTACAAATGGAAGGCTAAGCATTTTAGCCAGTCTTCTTGCAATTTCTGTTTTACCAACACCAGTAGAGCCTATCATGAGGATATTTTTAGGCATTATCTCATCTTGCATCTCCTTTGGAAGTTGCATTCTTCTATATCTATTTCTAAGAGCTATTGCTATAGCCTTTTTTGCCTCTTTTTGACCTATGATATACTCATCAAGATATGATACTATCTCTTTTGGAGTTAAATTCATTTTGTTTCATCCTTTTCTTCTAAAGTATAGATATTGATATTTGTATTTGTATATATACAAAGCTCTCCAGCAATTTTTAAAGACTCTTTTACGATACTCTCTTCATCCAAATTAGAGTGCTTTTTAAGGGCTCTAGCTGCACTTATAGCAAAATTTCCACCACTTCCTATGGCAGCTATACACTTATCTTCAGGCTCTACTACATCCCCTGTTCCACTGAGGATAAATATATGCTTTGTATTTAAAACTATCATCATAGCCTCAAGTCTTCTAAGATACTTATCTTTTCTCCACTCTTTTGAAAAATCAATAGCAGCCTTTAAAAGATCTCCCTTTCTCTGCTCTAAGATACCCTCAAACATATCAAAAAGATTGAAGGCATCTGCTGTGCTTCCAGCAAATCCAGCCAAAACTTTACCATTGTGAAGTTTTCGTATCTTTGTAGCATTTCCTTTTAAGATAGTATTGCCAAAAGTTACCTGCCCATCTCCACCGATTATAGCTTTATCTTTGCCTCTAAAAGCAAGTATAGTAGTAGCCTCAAACACCTCTACTCTCCTACTACTTCTACAAGCACTTTTGCATGGATTCCGTGGCCTAGTTTTAAAGATACTTCATACTCACCTGTAGCTTTTATAGCCTTATCAAGTTCAACATGCTTTTTATCTATCTCATATCCTGTTTGGGATAAAATCTCTTTAGCAATCTCCTCTTTTGTTACCGCACCAAAAAGAGAGCCATTTGCTCCAAGTTTTCTTTTTATCACCACTTTTTTATCTTTTAGATTGGATTTGATCTCTTCAAGCTTTGCTATTAGAGCCTCCTCCTCCTCTTTCTTTCTTTTTTGTTCATCTTCCCACTCTTTTACAACTTCAGCAGTAGCAACTTTAGCAAACCCTTTAGCTACTAAAAAATTTCTTCCATATCCATCTTTAACCTCTTTTATCTCTCCAGCTTTTCCAAGATTTTTTACATCTTTTATAAGTAAAACTTTCATAACTATTTATCCTTTGTTATTTTTGGGTGGTATTATAGCAAAAATATTTTACAAAAAGTTAATGATATCTCTAAATATAAAATCATCCTATAGTGTACCTCTAATAATAGGTAATACCTACAAATTTTATATCAAACTCTTTACAAAAGATATCCATTGCTCTAAAACTACCATCTCCACCAAGCACTATGATAGACTCAATCGCTCTTTTTTTTAAATTTTTATATGCAACCTCTCTATACCTTTTTTCATACCATCTTTTAGACCTTGAAGAGCCTATAATGGAGCCTCCTTTATGAAGTATTCCGCTAACATCTTTAAAAGAGGCTTTTTTTATATCATTATCTATCAAACCCTCAAGCCCGTTGTATATAAAGTATGGATTTTTGCCTTTTAGATAAGTATAATCAACAAATCTTTTGACCGCAGGATTCATTCCTGGAGCATCTCCTCCTGAACACATTATTGCTATTGACATTTTTATTTTCCCCACAAAAGCTAAAATTTTTTCAACATTATATCATAGCATATGTTTCATTTTTACACAAAATATCAAATTTTTAGTAACATTTTTATAACATTTGAGTAAATGCTACGATTTTGCTATGATTATCTTTTATAATAATAGCACAAAAAAAAATGAAAGGAGAAGCTTATGACTGAAGAGAAAGCAAAAGCTTATTGGAAAGAGAATATCTCTACTATACTGAAGCTTTTAGTTATTTGGTTTATAGTCTCATATGGTGCTGGAATACTTTTTATCAACCAGTTAAATGCGATCGAAATTAGCGGAGTAAAGCTCGGCTTTTGGTTCGCTCAACAAGGCTCTATTTATATCTTTGTTATCTTGATTTTTGTATATGCAAAATGGATGAATAGCATTGATGAAAAATATGATGTTCATGAGTAAGGAGAAAAAATGGAATTACAAACTTTAATCTATCTTTTTGTTGGACTCTCTTTTGCTCTATATATCGCTATAGCCATTTGGAGCAAAGCTGGAAGTACAAAAGAGTTTTATGTCGCTGGTGGTGGAGTTCATCCAATAGCCAATGGTATGGCAACTGCAGCTGATTGGATGAGTGCAGCCTCATTTATATCACTTGCTGGAATTATTGCTTTTAAAGGAAGTGATGGAGGTGCATATCTTATGGGTTGGACAGGAGGATATGTTCTTTTAGCACTATTACTTGCTCCCTATCTTAGAAAATTTGGTAAATTTACTGTGCCTGATTTTATAGGCGATAGGTACTACTCTGATTTAGCTAGAACTGTTGCGGTAGTGGCAGTTATATTTGTATCTTTTACCTATGTTGCAGGACAGATGAGAGGTGTTGGTATCGTCTTTTCTAGGTTTTTGCAAGTAGATGTAAATACAGGGGTTATGATAGGTATGGCTATTGTTTTTGTATATGCAGTTTTGGGTGGCATGAAAGGTATTACTTATACTCAAGTTGCCCAATATACTGTAATGATATTTGCATATACCATCCCTGCAATATTTTTATCTATTCAAGTAACAGGCAATCCTATGCCTCAACTTGGAATATTTGGTCAAACAACCTTTGCCTTTAGCGATGGAGTAAAAAGCATACCTGCTGGTACCTTTTTGATGCATGCATTAGATCAATCCATTCAAGATTTGGGATTTAATGCCTATACTCAGCCGGGTAATCTTTGGAATATGTTTATGCTTACAGTTGCTTTGATGGTTGGAACTGCTGGTCTTCCTCATGTTATAGTGAGATTTTTTACTGTCCCAAGAGTAAGAGATGCAAGGATAAGTGCAGGATGGGCTT
>JALVXV010000030.1 GCA_027038235.1 Campylobacterales bacterium
TTAATAACTCTTCCAATTTCACCCTTTTTTAAAAAATTTATAAAAAAAGTTCTCTTTTGTTTTTAAAGGAGTTCGACCAATAGCCAAAGAGCCCTTTTTGACATCTTTTGTTAGTGTTGTTCCTGCTGCAATGATAACATCATCTTCGATCACCACAGGGGCTACTATTTGTGTATCACTTCCTACAAAGACATTTTTGCCTATTTTTGTTTTATATTTTGCTTTGCCATCATAGTTACAAGTGATAGTACCTGCTCCTATATTTGTACCCTCATCTATCTCACTATCTCCAATATAGCTTAAATGCCCAGCTTTTACACCCTTTAGAGTTGATTTTTTAATCTCTGTAAAATTTCCTATCTTAGAATTTTCTATGTAGGAGTTTGGTCTTATATGGGCTAATGGTCCTATAGTAGAGTTGATTATACTACTCTCTTCTATGATGGAGTGGGCTTTTATGTGGGAATTGATAATTTTAGAGTATCTATGTATGCAGACCCCATTTTCTACTTCGCACTCCCCTTGAAACTCCACTTCACTCTCTATGTAGATAGTTTCAGGAAGTCTCAATAGGATACCATTTTTCATTAGATTGTCTTTTATCCTTTTTTGCATAACAATTTCAGCTTCAGATAGATCTTTTTTTGAATTTACCCCTTTAAAATCCTCCTCTTTTACAAAAATTGGTTTGATAGTTTTATTATCTCTCTTTGCCATCTCTATAATATCTGTTAGATAGTACTCTTTTGATAGGTTTTTATTGCTCAATTTTGGAATATAACTTTCTAAAATATCTCTTTTTACAAGATAAACTCCAGCATTTACACTATTGATTTTCAACTCCTCTTTGGATGCATCTTTTTGTTCAACTATCTTTTGCACTTCACTATTTTGGATGATTACTCTACCATATCCTGAGGGATTTTTTAGCTCTATAACACTCATCACTATATCAGCTTGAATCTGCATAAAGTTTTTAAGTTCGCTACTTTGTATAAGTGGCATATCTGCATTTAGTATCATTACATTGTCATATCTATATCTTATCCCCCTTAATGCTCCTCCAGTTCCTGGAAAGTTTTCAACATCTTGGATTATAAATTCAACATCATCAAAGTATCTATTTATCTCTTTTTTTATCATCTCTTTTTCATGATAGAGTACCACTTTGATATCATCACTTATCTTACTAGCCTCTTTGATAGAGTAGTAGATCATAGGAAATCCGCTGATTTTATGTATCACCTTTGGAGTTTTAGACCTCATTCTTGTACCAAAACCTGCAGCTAAAATAACAATAGAGATATCTTTCACTTTACTAACTCCCAATATAAATATCGAAATTTTATCAAAAAAATTGTTAAACCTTTATATATCTGTATAAATTGCCGATATAGTAAAAGATTTAATCAAGTTTTAACTCAAAAGTAATTAAAATATTGCAAATACTCTTTAGTAAGGTGTAGATATATGGATTTGGGAACCGTTATAGGTTTGGTTTTGACTTTAGCACTACTTTTTGGTGCAATGGCTATGGGGGTTGGTTTAGGACCATATATTGATATCCCTTCGATACTTATCGTTTTTGGTGGTACCACAGGTGTCTTGATGGTCGGCTTTAAGATGGAGCAGATAAAATCTGCAGTAAAAGTTTTCAAAATTGCCATAAAACCTCCCCAAATAGATCTACAAGCTACTATCGCAAAGATGGTAGAGTACTCAACGAAAGCTAGAAAAGATGGTATCTTAGCTCTTGAAGCAGATGCAAATAGTGAAGAGAATGAATTTTTAAAAAAGGGTCTATCTATGGCAGTAGATGGAAGTGAGCCTGATACTATAAGAGAGCTTTTAGAGATAGATATGCAAGAGGCTAGTAATAGACACAAATCCAATGCATCTTTGTTTGATCAGATTGCTGGTTTTGCTGGAGCTATGGGTATGATAGGGACACTAATAGGTCTTGTTGCTATGCTTTTAAATATGAGTGATCCTTCAGCTATTGGTCCGGCTATGGCAGTTGCTTTGCTTACGACAATGTATGGTGCTATGCTTGGAAATATAGTTGGAACTCCTATAGCTAATATACTTCTTATAAGAGATAGCGATGAAATTTTGCTTAAAACATTGATCATAGAGGGTATTATGTCCATTCAAGCAGGAGATAATCCAAGAAATTTAGAATCTAAACTATTGGCATTTTTACCTCCAAAAGAGAGAGTTAGTCAATTTGACAAACAGTAGGATAAGTTATGGCGAAAAAGTGTCCTGAACCAGATTGTCCAAAGTGTCTGCCGGGCTGGTTGGCAGCTTTTGGTGATCTAATGTCTTTGCTTTTGACCTTTTTTGTTTTACTCCTTTCAATGTCAAGCATGGATGCTAAAAAAATTCAAGAAGCTGTAGGTTCACTAGCTGGTGCTTTAAGTGTACTTGAGGGTGGAACAAGGATGGAGATAAGCAAAGAAAAGGTTGAACTTCCCTCGTCTCAAGAGATAAAAATAAGCAAAGAGAAACAGCGACAAAAGGATATACAAAGTCAATTTCAAAAGACTCTAACTGAAGTTAATGAGATGCTAAAAACGACAGGAAGTCCAGATATTGTTCTTGAAGAGGCTGAAAAAGGTTTTCTTTTAAGACTTCCTTCTACTTTACTTTTTGCTCCAGGAGATGCTAGGATTGTAAATGATGATGCGATACTATTTTTAAAGAGGATTGCTCTTATCATACAAAAATTACCCAAAAATATAACTATTGATGCTACAGGCTATACCGACAATACTCCGCCACCACTAAATAGTCCATATAAAGATAATTGGGAACTCTCCACAGCTAGAGGAGTTTCAGTAGTCAAAGAGCTTATAAAAGATGGAGTAGATTTTAAGAGACTAAAAGCCTCAGGAAGATCATCAAACAATGCTATAGCATCCAATGCAACAGCTGAAGGAAGGGCAAAAAATAGAAGAGTAGAACTATACTTCTTTTCTTCAGGAACAAATGGTGAAAAAAAGGCACAAAAAAGTATATTGGATATGAGTAAAAATTCAAAATGAGGTACTTTTTAGCTCTTCTTTTTTCTATCACTCTTTTTGGAGCAGAAAAAGTAACTATACCCACAGTAAACCTTTCTCTCTCAGCTCCAAATACACCAGAACAATTGGTAACAAGTCTAAATGTCGTCATAGTCTTAACTCTTCTTGTCTTAGCCCCTAGTATTATAATGGTGATGACAAGCTTTATAAGGCTTGTAGTAGTCTTTTCATTTCTAAGACAAGCTTTGGGTACTCAGCAGATGCCCCCCTCTCAGCTTATGGTAGCACTTGCTATGATACTTACATTTTTTATAATGCAACCAGTTGGACAAAAGGCATATGATAGAGCTATAAAACCATATATTCAAAAGAAGATAGGTTATGAAGAGGCTTTTACAAAGGCGGTAAAACCATTTAAATCCTTCATGATAAGAAATACAAGAGAGAAGGATTTAGCTCTATTTTTTAGAATAAGGAAGATGAAAAATCCTAAAAATATAGATGATGTGCCTTTAATGGTAGCAATTCCAGCATTTATGATAAGTGAACTTAAGACTGCATTTGAGATAGGATTTTTGATATATATGCCATTTTTGGTTATTGATATGGTGGTTAGCTCAGTTTTGATGAGTATGGGTATGATGATGTTGCCACCTGTTATGATATCTTTACCATTTAAATTGCTTATTTTTGTGCTTGTTGATGGGTGGAATTTGTTAGTAGGAAATTTGGTAGAAAGCTTTAAGTAGAAAGCTTAGAGCTTAGAGCAAAGAGCTTAGAGTATAGTTTTGCCTACTTTAAAAAGTTCTAAGCTAAAAATACAAAGGATTTTGTATTGGAGTGTAAATATTTTGGAAAGTGTGGTAGTTGTACTTTGTGGCAACTTGATTATGATAAACAGCTTGAAGTAAAAGTTGCTAAGATAGAAGAGGAGTTTAAAGAGTTTTATAGTGGTGAACTTACTGTATATCCTTCTATTTCATCACACTTTAGAAATAGAGCAGAGTTTAGGATATGGCATGATGGCAATATGATAAGCTATGCTATGAATGGTTTTAATAAAAAAGAGATAGTTTTAATAAATGAGTGTCAAATAGTCCAAAAGGCTATCTATGAAGTGATGCCAAAGCTAATTGATTATATCAAAAAAAATCCTATCTTAAAAGAGAAGCTTTTTAGCATAGAGTTTTTAAGTGGTGAAAATCTTCTTATTACCTTGATATATCATAAAAAGATAGATCATAGGTGGCTAAATGTAGCAAGAGAGTTAGAAGATACTTTAAAGGTGAGTATTATAGGAAGGAGTAGGGGAGTTAGACTAGTTGTCTCAAAAGATTATATTGTACAAAAGTTGGTGGTTTTAGATAAAGTGTATCGATATAAAGTCTATGAAAACTCATTTTTACAGCCAAATACCAAAGTCAATGAAAAGATGATAACTTGGATCAAAAAAAACTCCTCATCTTTTGGTAAAGATCTATTGGAACTTTACTGTGGAGGCGGCAACTTTACAATCCCTCTAAGCGAGAGTTTTAAAAAAGTTTTAGCAACTGAAATCTCCAAAAAATC
>JALVXV010000031.1 GCA_027038235.1 Campylobacterales bacterium
TAAAATCACTTACTGCTAAATATCCTATCAATAATATTTCACTGCTTGAAATATAGGCTCTTTTGTCATCTTTATAACCAATCTCTTTTAAAAATTCATCTATTAAGCAAAATATTGCTATAATTCTATGCTCCATAAAATACCCTCCAATGGTTTTTATGGAGTATTAAACAAATTTTGTTCCAAGTTTATTGGACTAGCAATTTGGGTTATAAGATACGATGCGGAAGTGATAGTAGATGGTAATAGTTTTTGACCTTGATGATACCTTGTATGATGAAGTGGATTTTGTACGAAGTGGTTTTAGTGAAATAAGCCAATTTTTAAAGGATAAAAAATATTTTGATTTTATGTGGAATGAGTTTTGTCAAAACGGTAGCGGTAAAGTATTTGATAAATTGATAAATAAATTTAACTTGAGTATTTCTTTGCAAAAATTGATAGAAATTTATAGATTTCATAGACCAGATATAAGACTTCCAAAAGAGAGTGTTGAACTATTAAAGTTTTCAAAAAAATATCAAACAGCTTTAATAAGTGATGGACACTATATAATGCAACAAAATAAATTTTATGCTCTAAAATTGGAAAAGTTTATAAAATTTGCTCTTTTTACAGATTATTATCACACCCAAAAACCAGAATTAAAACCATTTAAAATAGTAATGCAAAAATATAGTGATGAAAAAGATTTTATCTATATTTCAGACAATCCAAAAAAGGATTTTATAGCTCCAAATAAATTGGGTTGGAAAAGTATAAGATATAAAAATTCCAATGGAATTTATAAGGATTGTAAAAATAGTGCTAACTTTGAAGTAAAAAATAGATCTAAGATAATAGATATACTAAAGGAACTTGATGGATAAGTTTGATAAGTTGTGTGAAGTGAAGAAAGAGTTAAACAAAAAGAAAAAAAGATTGAAATTTAAATCAAGGGATATATTTTTTATGTCTATTGGGCAAAATATAGGATATGAGCAGTATGGAAAAGGTAGTGAATTTTTAAGACCGGTTTTGGTTTTAAAAAAATTATCAAAAGAGACTTTTCTAGGTATTCCATTGACATCAAAAACTAAAAAAGGTAGTTACTATTTTACCTTTAAGCATAAAAGTAAAATATCTACAGCGATGTTCAATCAAACAAGAGTTTTTGATATAAAAAGAGTAAAATTCTTCTATGGTAGTATAGCAACTGATACTTTTAAAAAGCTAAGAGAAAGATTTAATTTATTTTTAAATGTTACTTCCCCTCTTCAGGGGAAGGACGGCCCCTTGGGGCAAAAAAGTACTAGAATTATATCGCAAACGACGACAAATGTCAATCCTCGCATTTTCCTCTCACCACCCCATATGAGTGGTAATGAACAAAAATATATAGATGAAGTTTTTAAAAGCAATTACATAGCACCGCTTGGGGAATTTGTAGATAGACTTGAAAGCTCAGTGTGTAGCTATACAAAAGCAAAATATGCACTTGCTACCTCAAGTGGAACTGCAGCTATTCATCTAGCTTTGCGAGTGCTTGGTATAGGTAGAGATGATATAGTTTTAGCTTCCTCTTTTACTTTTATAGGCTCAGTTGCTCCTATACTTTATCAAAATGCAACTCCTGTTTTTATAGATTCAGATGAGAGTTGGAATCTATCTCCTAAGCTTTTAAAAAAGGCTATAATAGAGTTACCAAAAAAACCAAAAGCTCTGATACTCACTCATCTATATGGTCAAATGGCAAAGATAGAAGAAATAGTACAAATCTGTAAAGAAAATGGCATTTACCTCATAGAAGATGCAGCAGAGAGTTTGGGTGCAACTTATAAAGATAAACAAAGTGGGACTTTTGGAGATCTAGGTATATATAGTTTTAATGGTAACAAAATCATCACAACTTCTGGTGGAGGTATGCTTGTAAGCGACAATAAAGAGTGGATACAAAAGGCTAAATTTTTTGCTACTCATGCAAAAGAGCCATTTTTGCGATATGAACATAAAGAGTATGGTTACAATTATAGAATGAGTAATGTCTTAGCTGCTATTGGTGTAGCACAGATGGAAGTTTTGCATGAAAGGATAGAAAAAACTAGAGAAATTTTTAGATTTTATAAAGATGAGCTTAAAGATATAGATGAGATAGAGTTTATGCCTGAGATTGAAAATTCAAGAGGCAATAGATGGCTTACAACTTTAACATTTAAAAAAACAGATTATCAAAAAATAATAAAGGCATTAGATAGAGCAAATATTGAAAGCAGACCTCTTTGGAAGAGTATGCACTTACAGCCTCTTTTTGAAAATAGTATCAATTTTACCGATGGCACTAGCGAAAATCTTTTCAAAAGAGGTATTTGTTTGGCAAGTGGCACAACCTTGACCAAAGATAATGTTAAGATGATATGCGATATTATAAGACAAAATATAGCAAAAGATACCCTAAATAAATCATAATTTAAAAGAGCTGATAAATGATACTAAAACCAACTGCGATAAAAAGAGTGATATTTTTTATCATATCTGATATAATAATATCTATCTTTACTCTATATTTTGCATATAATTTGAGATTTAATTTTCAAGTAAATAATCAATTTATGCAAAATTTTTTATCGATTAGTTTTGTCTTGATATTGTTGAAAATTTTTATCTTTACATATTTTAAAATCTATCAAATAGCATGGCGATATTTTTCACTAAATGAGGCAAAGAGGTTACTACAAGCACATATAGTGGCATACCTCTCTTTTTTAGTGATATATTATCTATTCCCACAACACTTTGATCCCTTTCCAAGAAGTATCATCATAATAGATCTATTTTTATCTATGCTATTTATAGGATTTTTACGAATTTTAAAAAGACTAGTGATTGAAAGTGGCAAAGAAAAAGCTCTAAAAAGAGCCTTGATAGTTGGGGCTTCGCCACTTGCTCAAACAATGCTTAAACAAAATAGTGATTATTATATAAGTGATATAGTAGATGATGATTTGATGATAATAGGCACATATTTTGCAGATATAAAGGTAAAATCTCTTGATAAAATAGCACATATCTTAAAAAATGAAAAAGTTCAAACAGTTATCATAGCAAAAGAGTTTCCTCAAGATAGATTGAAAAAGTTTACTGATATTTTCAACAAATTTAACATTTATGATATAAAAATCCTATCCTTGTCAAATCAACAGACTATTTTAAAACAGCTCTCCATAGAGGATCTACTTGCTAGACATCCAAAAGATTTGGATAAAGATAGGATATCCTCTTTTTTAAAAGATAAAGTTGTTCTTGTAACTGGTGCTGGTGGTAGCATTGGGAGTGAGATATGTACCCAGTGTGAAAAGTATGGTGTCAAAAAGCTTATTATGCTTGATCATAGCGAATATAACCTCTACATGATAGAACAAAAGATAAAAAATATAACCACAAAAGCGGTTATGCAAAGCATTATAAATAAGGAGTATCTTGATAAAACTTTTCAAAAGTATAAGCCTGATATAGTTATACATGCTGCTGCATATAAACATGTTCCATTAGTAGAGGAAAATATAGATGAGGGCATACTCAACAATGTTCTTGGAACAAAAAATGTTATAGATATCTCTATAAAAAATGAAGTTAAAAAATTTGTATTGATCTCCACAGACAAAGCTGTAAGACCTACAAGTGTAATGGGAGCCACCAAAAGAGTATGTGAGCTTTATGCCCAAAATGTAATCTCTAAGAAGACTGAGATAGTTGCTGTAAGATTTGGCAATGTATTGGGTAGTAGTGGAAGTGTTATACCAAAATTTAAATCACAAATTGAAAAAGGGGGACCTGTTACTGTAACTCATCCTGATATTACAAGATACTTTATGCTTATATCAGAGGCTTGTGAGTTAGTACTTCAAGCAGCTGCAATAGGAAAAGGTAGTGAGATATTTATCTTAGATATGGGAGAGCCTATTAAAATAGTCAATTTAGCTAAAAATATGATAGAATTAAGTGGCAAGAGAGATATAGAGATAAAATTTACTGGATTAAGACCTGGAGAAAAACTTTATGAAGAGTTGCTTATAGATGAGACAGAGTGCAATACAGAGTATGACTCTATCACCATTGCAAAACCTACTTACTATGATATAGAAACTCTAAAAGATGATATTAAAGAGTTGCTTTCTTGTGATGATAAACTATCCAAATTAAAGCAGATCATTCCTGAGTTTAATCATCTTAATAATACGAAGTAGCTCTTTATTGTTATGCTTCTTTGCACCTTTTTGTAAGATATTTAGCTTTTTTCTTATCACATCTTTTACTATCTTATCCTCTTTAAATCTAACAAGAGAGTATATATGATGTAGATCTATAAAGGTGATACTTTTTGAGAGTTGATCATCACCGGCATATTTGGTGATAAGTTTTTCTTTGACAAGTCCCATCTCATACTTTTTTGATACTCTAAGCCACATATCATAATCTTCACAAACTTTTTTATTCTCATCAAAAAGCCCTACATCATTTAGTATGCTTTTGTGAAGCATCACACTACTTGGAGCTATTTT
>JALVXV010000032.1 GCA_027038235.1 Campylobacterales bacterium
CTTTGCTTTATCTATAATATCTATGCAACTATCTTTGCAAGAGTTGGAGTTCATAAAGATAAAACTACAAAAGAGCTTTTGATCTCAGGCTTTGGAATAGATGGTATGCTAAATCTTTGGCACAAAATTACCGGAAAACCTCCATATAGCAAAGAACCGGCATTATCACTTCCTGTTGTTGCTATATTTAGAGGTACAGTTGATACATTTTTAGATGCTTTGGTTATTCTTAGTGCAGGTGTATTGGTACTTGTTTATTTACTATTTTCAGCTAGTGGACACTCACTTGATGTTGCTGCGATAGATGCCTTGCTTTATAAAAACTACTTTTGGTGGGGACTAGATCTTGTTGCAGATGGTCTTGTGCTTATCTATGTAGCAGGTTCTTGGTATCTTTTAGCTACTATCATTACAGGTCAAAGATTATTTATGGAAAATGTTGCAAGAGCTGCACTTATGCTAGAGCTTATCGTCTCTTGGATGGTTTGGTCTCACCACTTACTAGCAGATCAGCCTCAGCCAGAGATGATGAAACTAGTTTCAGGTGAAATGGTTACAGCTTTTGAGCTTCTTACTCAAGGTCTAGCACTATTTATTACACTTGTAACTCTATGGAAAGCAAGACCGCTTAAAATGACAATGGAGCTTAAGTATCTATTGGGTGGTTTAGTAGGATTTGGCTTGGCAGTTCCAGCTGCAATTATCCAAGCAGACATGGGTATGAATAGAATCCTTCACAACACAACTTGGATCTCTTTTGCCCACTTCCATATGGCTTTGATAGTAGGTCTTTATATGACTTTATATAGTGCTTTATATGTATTGTGGCCACTTGTTACAAATAATACCAAGATGTATTCATCTAAACTATCAAATGCACACTTTTGGCTATACTTTATAGGTGGTGTAGGCATGGGAGCATTTGTAGGTATGGCTGGACTTCAAGGAGCTTTAAGAAGACACCTCTATGTAAATGGTGAATTTCATACTCTATTTACTTTAGGGGCGATTTTTGGTAGCATGATAGTGATCGCTTGGGCAATATTTTTATTTAATGTTGTTATGAGTGTAGGTATCAAAGGTCTTATAGGTATCTTTTTACCTGCAAAAGATAAGACTGCAAGTTTTGGACTAGAGCCTGAAGCAGCCTAAAATATAGGAGTAAAGTAGGATAGGGGTAAAGGCATAAAGGAAAATTCTTTATACCTACCCTATTCTCTTTATTTTTATCTTCTATTTATAAAATTATCATAAGGAAACATTTTGACTAATTTAGAAAGAGTTGCACTTGAGATAAAAGATGTTGGGCTTTATGATTTGATACTTCAAGATGTTCAAAAGATAGCCGGTAAAAATAGAGTCTCAAAAGAGGAGATAGAGCATATTCTTATAGATCATCCAGAAATTTTTGAAGAGTATAAGCAGACAAATGTAGAGTACAATCTTTCAAATATTCATCTAAAAAATATTGATTTATCCTCTTTAGAAGGTGAATGCAAAGAGAGGGCTAAAAAGGTCAATAAAAATCTTGATACATTAAGAAGCATAGAAAAATATACTCTTGATTTTGAACATAGCTCTGTTTTGGTAATAATTTTTTCAATAGAGTTTTTTGTACTTTTTTCAGTTCAATATTTTATAGTATTATTAAGCTTAAAAGATTGGCAATGGTATATCTATGGTGTTTTTGCACTCTCTATAGTTATAGCTTGGCAATATGCAAAAAAAGAGAAAAGAAAGTATAAAAGACTTAGTGCTAAATATGAAGAGCTTTATACTCAAACACTTCAAATGATAGATGAATTAGAAGAGATGAAGTGTATAAAAAAAGATGATCTATGGATATTGGAATCAGATGAGCATATCAAAGCTTAATATCTCATACAAATGGGACAAAGAGAGATATATACAAGGTAGCAAAAGTTTATACCAAGATCTGCTTAGAAATTCACCTAAAAGATTTATTGGATGGTTTTTTATAGCTTTGTCTCAATTTGGATTGGTAGCTTTTTACAAAAAGGGTGCTTTTGGGCTTTTGCTTATCTCGACTATCTTTTTAATATATTGGTATATTCTAAGATGGCCACTAAGAAAACTTATACTTCTAAAAGCTTTTGATAAATCCCCTTTAAAAGATAAAATGATAGAGATTGAATTGGATAATAAGTTTATTACAATCAATCAAAATCAAATCAAATGGAGCGATATTCAAAGAGTTTTACTTGAAAATGTAGGTTTTTTACTATATTATAATAATGAATTTATCTTTATTCCAAAAAGTGCTTTCAATGATGATGATGAAAAAGAGTTTTTAAAGATTATAAAGAAAAAACTAAAAGAAAAAGTGATAGATGACAGAAGAGGGTAAACTCTTCTGTCAAAACTGATACTATTTGTGACTATTTTTTGCTTCTTGTAAAGCCTCTATAAGTTCATCAAGATTTTCATAAGGTATATGAGCTTTCCAATCAGGCTCATCTATATCACCTTTTAAGGATATTCCTATACTTACGACTGGGTTTGACTCTTTACCATAAGGTTCATTTATATGTGCTACAGAAATCAATCCCTTTTTAGTTCCTGCTAATGCAAAAGTTTTTATTATTTTGTGTTCTCCACCCATCTATTATTCTCCTATTTTTTTATAAATTTCAATATTTTTGCTTGAAGCTTTAACCAATCTTTTTGCAATACTAGTGGAAATCCACCATAGACTTTTCCACCCTCAATACTCTTAGATACTCCACCACGAGCAGCAACTGTAGCAAAATCACCGATCTTAAGATGTCCGGCAGTTGCACTTTGTCCGCCCATTACGACATTTCTTCCAAGCTCCGTAGAGCCTGATAGTCCAACTTGCGAAACAAGTATGGAGTTTTCTCCTACTACACAGTTGTGTCCTATTTGAACAAGATTGTCTATCTTGCTACCTCTTTTTATAATAGTTGAACCAAAAACTGCTCTATCAACTGTACAGTTAGCACCTATTTCAACATCATCCTCTATGACAACATTGCCATTGTGATATATCTTTATATGTCTGCCATCTTTTGTATGGGCATATCCAAATCCATCACTTCCTATAACACTTCCAGCATGAATGGTGCAATTATCCCCAATAATTGTATCATTATATATAGTAACATTGGGATATATAGTACACCTCTTGCCTATAACTACATTTTCACCCACAACAGCTCCATGTAAAATAGTGCTATCTTCTCCTATTTTACTATTTGAACCAATAGTAGCTCTGTTAGAAACTGTTGCACTCTCATTGATATAAGGCTCTATATACTCTTTTGAAAGTAAATCTTTTTTAAAGTATCTACTTGCATAAGCCATATATAGATATGGATCATCACAAACTATACCTATAGAGTTATGAGGTACTATCTTTGCTAAATCTTTTATAACAAAAATTGCACCAGCCTTAGTATTTTTAAGATCATCAATATACTTTTTTGAAGTTATAAAACTTAAATCATCTTCATCCGCATGAGATAAATCTTTGATACTATCTATTTCAATATCTTTTTGAGCGGTATCTAAACCTATGTTTTTTAATAATTCATTTAGTTTCACCAAAAATCCTTTGGATTGAGCTAAGAGCTGAGAGCATAGGGCTAAGAGCTAAAAAGCTCTAAGCTCTTGGCACTTAGCTCTTAGCTTTTTATTATCTTTCCATCGCTACTGAGCCACTTCTAACTATGTCTATAGGAGAGTATTTGCTCATAGCTTCGATAAAATGCCCTACTCTATCACTATCATCAGCAACCATTACAATAATAAAATCCTTTCCTGCATTTGCTACTGTGCCATTATAGGCTTTGAGTATAGCATCCAACCCATTAAAATCACTACTTAAAGGGAGTTTTACCAAAGCCATCTCTTTTTCCACAAAGTTACACTTCTCAATAACTTTATAAGTAGGTATAAGCTTATGAAGCTGTTTTACAATCTGTTCAATAACCCTTGCATTACCTTTTGTAACTATAGTAAATCTTGAAAATTCACTACCTGGCACAGGTGCAACAGTAAGAGACTCTATACTATAACCTCTACCTGCAAAAAGTCCTGAAATCCTCGAAAGAACACCATCGTCACTAAGAGTTATTACCGATATTACTTTTCTTGTCTCTTTCGTTTGCATTTTTCATTCCTTAAAATCAAGCATCATATTATAAAGTGTTCCACCTGCTGGTACCATAGGTAAAACATTTTCAAGTCTATCAACCACTACATCTATCAAGGCTACTTTATCTGCTTTAATAGCCTCATTTAAAGCCTTTTCAAACTCATCTTTGCTCTTAACTCTATACCCTACCCCTCCAAAACTCTCAGCTAATTTAACAAAATCAGGCTGCATTGAAAGATCGGTTGATGCATATCTTTTATTGTAAAAAAATGTCTGCCACTGCCTTACCATTCCTAGATAGTTATTGTTTAAGACAATATTTACAACTGGAATATTACTCTCAACCGCTGTCATAAGCTCTTGAATATTCATTAGTATAGAGCC
>JALVXV010000033.1 GCA_027038235.1 Campylobacterales bacterium
CGAGATAAAAAAACCTATCCCAAAATATCCCAAAATAGTAGCAGTTGTTACTTCAAAAACATCAGCTGCTTTACAAGATATGCTAAGAGTAGCCAACAAAAGATGGCCTTTGGTAAAAATTATACTTATCGATACCCTTGTACAAGGAGAGGAGGCAAAGTTTCATATAGTAAAAGCTATAAAAAGAGCTGATGATTTAAGAGCTGATGTTATAGTCCTCTCAAGAGGTGGAGGGAGCTTAGAAGATCTATGGGCTTTCAATGAGGAGATAGTAGCTAAGGCAATTTATGAGGCAAAAACTCCTATAGTTTCAGCAGTAGGTCATGAAATAGACTTTTTAATAAGTGATTTTGTTGCTGATCTAAGAGCTCCTACACCCTCTGCTGCAATGGAGATGATACTACCAGATATGACTGAGATGCTTCTATATATAGATAGTATGTTGCAAAATTTTCATCGAAGTTTTAAGAGGGTAATTATCAAAAAAGATGAAGAGCTAAGGCATCTCTTTTATGCTTATAAGCAAAACTCATTTTTGCAAAAGTTAGATATGTATAAAAATGAGATAAATAATCTCTTAGTAAGATATAAAGAGAGCATAGAGTTTATATTGCAAAAAAAGGAGCAAGAGCTATCACATACAAAAGATAGATTAAAACAAAAATTACACCAAATCTTAACTCAAAAAGAGCAACACCTCTTTATGCTTTTAGACTCATTTCAAGCAAATGATCCAAAAAAGAGAGTCAAAGAGAGTTTTGCCCAGATCACTAAAGATAATAAAGCTATAGATCCACAAAAGATAGAAATTGATGAAATATTTTCTCTTGTTACTCCAAAAGTCAAAATAAAAGCAAAAGCTTTAGATAAAATAGCCCTTATCTAAATATATTTTATCGATCTCAAACTAAGATCAACTTTAGGGCAGATAGCTTTGTAAGCCTCCAAAATATGTGCTTACTTTGGTCATAGCCTCATCTAAAATCTTATCAAGATATTTTTCAAACTTGTCTCTTTTTTTCCATTTTGGTTTTGTTATGCCACTTAACTTCATAAGCTCCTGTTCTGCTTCATAAATTGTACCTACTCTATCAATAAGCCCTACTTGCTTAGCCTTGTAAGCTGTAAATATGTGAGCATTTGCAAATTTATCTTGATCTTTTACTTTCAGTTTTCTTGCTTTTGCTACATCTTTGACAAACATATTGTAAGTATTTTTTAAGACTCTATTTAACTCCTCTTTTTCATCTTTATTCCAAGCTCTTAGGAATGTTCCAGCCTCTTTATATTTGCCCATTTTTACAGTCTGCTCTTTGATGCCCAATTTTTTTATAAGTTCAGATATATTATAACCATCAAAAATGACACCTATTGAGCCTATGATTGAGCCGGGATTTGCAACTATCTTGTTAGCCCAAATTCCTGCATAGTAGCTCCCACTAGCCATAGTTCCTGCAGCATAGACCACCACTGGTTTTTTCTTTTTCAATCTCTTTATAGCATAACTCATCTCAACAGAGGGTGCTACAAGACCTCCGGGCGAATTTATATATATTAAAACCCCCTTTATATTTTTTTTATTTGCTTCATTAATTTTTTTCAAAAATTGACTACTTTGAAAAATTGGTCCTACTATATCTATCTTTATAAGATTAGCACTTGCTACTTTTTGACTTTGTGGTGCAAAAATGTATGACAATATAAAAACTAAAGCCAACAAGATAAAAAAGTAGTTCTTTATAAAATCCAAAATCCCAGTAATTACTCTATAAATTGCTCTAAACATAACGATCTCCATCAATATATCCACTCTTTACCTTATTGGTATGCAGTATCAATTCAAGTGGTAGTTGCTCTATATCTTCTACCTTTTGGGGTAGCACTATAGTTATCATATCGGCATTTTTGCCCTCTTTTAGATATGCACTCTCTTTTAAACCCAATGCATTTGCTCCATTTTTTGTAGCAGCTATCAAAAGATATTTTGCTAATTTTAAAATATCCAAATCTGTATGAGCAAAAAGCATACCTCTTAATTCATCCCAAATATTTAGTGAAAAATTGGAGCTTAGACCATCAGTACCTATGCAAAGTGGGATATTTTTTTGCATTATACTTTTTAAATTTAGCAAAGGATTGTTTAAAAGCCTATTTGAAACCAGACAGTGAGATATATAAGCATCCAAGGTTGCAATCTTTTCATACTCTTTATCTGTACAGCAGTTAGTATGAACAAATAGAGTTTTGCACTCTTTAAAGAGATCAAGATACTCCATAGATGAGTACATTGGCTTTGCATTTTTGTTAAATATTTTTAAAAACTCCCCAAAATCACCCTCTGCTTTATCTATCCACTCTCTTTCAGCCATGCTCTCTAAAAAGTGAGTTGATATAAGCAAATTATCCCTTTTTGCTAAATTAATAACATGTTTTGCAAGTAATGGATGTGTTGAGTAGGGAGCATGAACAAACAAAGCAGGAATAAAATTATCACTTTTAAATTTAAAACTTTTCTCTACTCTTTTATCAAAGTTAAATTTGATATCATCTATCATATCAGGATGTGAGCCCAGTATCTCATTGAAATAGACTACCTTTTGAGGTGCCTTTATACAGCTTTGCATATCCTCACCAAAACTACTTACTGCCCCAAAGATAAGCACTCCACTTTCAAGCATCTGTTCAATAGCATTTTCATAACACTCAACATCACAACTCTTTTTTAGTATATCTCTTTTTTCGATAACACTCTGTAACCACTTTATAAAATCACCATATATCAAAGTCGTTTTATTAGCTGAAAATTCCAAATGCACATGTGTATTTACCATTGAGGGCATTATCACAGAATTTGGCGAGAGTCTTTTTACTTTAGCATATGGATTGTTTTGTATCACCTCATTAGCTTTGCCAATTTGTACTATCTTTTTATCAAAGCATATAGCTCCATCTCTTATAATATCAAAATTGTCATTGCAAGTGATTATATAATCTGCACACAATATTTTCATATAAAATCCTTTGTTCTAGGAGACCAAAGACCAATGGGTCTTAAAATGAAATTATATCATAAAGTAAGAAAATATAAAATTGCTTATTTTTTAATCAATAAATTGCATAATATATCTGAAAAAAATTGCTAAAATTTCATATACAAAAATCAAGGAGATAAAATGAGAAAATTAAAACTGCTCTTTTTGCTTTCAGTATTGCTACCTTTTATGGCAAATGCTGCTGAGAGCAAACTTGACACTGGTGATACATCTTGGATGATGATCTCAACTGCATTGGTGCTGCTTATGACTCCTGCGGGGTTGGCACTATTTTATGGAGGAATGACAAGAACAAAAAATGTTCTAAATACATACTCCATGGTGTTTGGAGCTTTCGCAGTAGCATTTTTGGTCTGGATTATTGGTGGATACTCTATGGCTTTTGGCGATGGAGGTAGTATGCAAAAATTTATAGGCGGTTTTGGAAATGCTTTTTTAAATGGCATAAAATGGAGCGATTTAAGCGGAACTTATCCAACCTATGTCTTTGTAGCATTTCAAGGAACTTTTGCAGCTATCACAGTAGCCATAGCAAGTGGCTCAGTTATAGAGAGGATGAAATTTTCTACTTGGATTATTTTTGCAGCTATTTGGACTATTGTAGTGTATGCTCCTATAGCACACATGGTCTGGGGTGGAGATGGAGCACTTCTTTTTGATGCTGGTGCACTTGATTTTGCTGGTGGAACAGTTGTTCATATGAATGGGGGCTTGGCTGGTTTAGTTTTGGCACTACTTCTTGGAAAAAGACGAGGGTACCCTAGAACTCCTATGAAACCAATGTCAGTAATGCTTACCGCTCTTGGTGCAGCATTGTTGTGGTTTGGATGGTATGGATTTAATGCAGGAAGTGCTTTTGGAGCAAATGCTATCGCTGGAGTAGCACTACTTACTACCACTATTGCCACAGCAGCTGCTGGTTTGACTTGGATCATAATAGAGTGGATAATTTTTAAAAAGCCTACTTTATTAGGTCTTGCTAGTGGTGTTGTAGCTGGTTTGGTTGCTATTACTCCTGCGGCTGGTTTTGTTAGTGTTGAGGGTGCCTTTGTAGTAGGAATTGTAGGCTCAGTTATAGGATTTTTTGGAGTTGCTGTTCTAAAAAAGAGATTTGGTTATGATGATAGCCTTGATGCCTTTGGTATCCACTTCTTAGCCGGTCTTTGGGGTGCTTTAGCTACTGGACTTTTAGCTCTAAAAGATAATGATCTTTTATGGGATGGACCACTAAAAGCAAGTGGCGATAGGATGGGACAGTTTATGGTACAACTTGAATCAGTTGGAGTAACCTTTGTAGTTACACTTATTGGTACTGTTGTAGTTTTTTATATAGCTTCAGCCATAACAGGTGGTGCTAGGGTTGATGAAGAGACTGAACAAATGGGACTTGATGAAGCCGTTCATGGCGAAGAAGTCTTAAATCTATAGGAGATAAATGATGAAAAAAATTGAAGC
>JALVXV010000034.1 GCA_027038235.1 Campylobacterales bacterium
CAGGTATTGATATCCATCCAGGTTGCAAGATAGGAAGAAGATTTTTTATAGATCATGGAATTGGTATAGTTATAGGAGAGACTACACAGATAGGAAATGATGTGCTTATTTATCAGCAAGTAACACTAGGTGGAGTAACTCTTCAAAGAGGTATAAAAAGACATCCAACCATAGAAGATGGTGTAGTAATAGGCGGTGGTGCAAAAGTTTTAGGAGATATTACTATAGGTAAAAATGCAAAAATAGGAGCAAATTCTGTTGTAATTCATGATGTACCACCAGAATCAACTGCCATTGGCATCCCTGCAAAAGTTATTAAAAAGGGAAGAGATAGATCTCAATACTCTCACAATAAACTCCCAGATATAAATAAGGAGCTATTTGAGTATATTATAAAAAGACTAAATGTATTGGAGGTTGCAATAACAAAGCATGATGAGAGTATTGTAGTGGAAAAAGATAAAGAGTTAGAAAAAATATATGAAGCATTTATAAATGCTTTAAAAGGATAAAAAATGTTGACAAAAAGAGTAAAGAGACTAAATGAGTCTATGACTATAGCTATAAGTACACTAGCTAGAAATTTAAAAGCTGAGGGAAAAGATATACTTAGTTTTTCTGCTGGAGAGCCAGATTTTGATACTCCAGAGGTGATAAAACAAGAGGCTATCAAAGCTTTAAAAAATGGTTTTACCAAATATACTGCAGTTGCTGGGATACCTGAGCTTTTAGAAGCGATTTCTACTAAACTTGAAAGAGATAATGGCTTAAAGTATAAGCCGTCAAATATTATCACAAGCAATGGTGCAAAACACTCTTTATTTAATCTAACTCAAGCACTTATAGAACAAGGTGATGAAGTTATTATCCCTGCACCATACTGGGTAACATACCCTGAACTTGTAAGATATAGTGGAGGTATCCCAATAACAGTAGAGACAAATGATGAAAGTGGATTTAAGATAAGTGCAAAACAGTTAAGAGATGCCATAACTCCAAGAACTAAAATGCTTATACTTACAACTCCTTCAAATCCTACAGGATCAGTTTACTCAAAAGAGGAGCTTGAAGAGATAGCTGAAGTTTTAGAGGGTAGTGATATATTTGTATGTGCCGATGAGATGTATGAAAAACTTGTATATGATAAAGAGTTTGTCTCAGTTGCAAGTATAAGTGAAGATATGTTTAAAAGAACCATTACAGTAAATGGACTTAGCAAGTCTGTAGCAATGACTGGATGGAGATTTGGATATCTTGCAACCCCTTTAGATGAGTTAATTGATGCAATGAAAAAACTGCAAAGTCAAAGTGCATCAAATATCAACTCTATTACTCAATATGCTGCCATTGCTGCACTTGATGGGAGAGCTGATAAAGATATAGAGTACATGAGAAGAGAGTTCCAAAAAAGAAGAGATCTAGCTATAAAATTGATAGATAGTATAGATGGGCTCTCTGTTGTAAAACCTGATGGGGCTTTTTATCTTTTTATCAATATAAAAAAGTTTAGCAACGATTCTATGAAATTTGCTAAAGAGCTTTTAGCAACAAAAGGAGTAGCAGTAATCCCTGGAGTTGGTTTTGGAAGTGAGGGTTATGTTAGATTTTCATTTGCAACTGATGAGGAAAGTATTATTGAGGGCATTAAGAGGATAGAAGAGTTTGTCAGCTAAAGATAGACTCTTAGTAAGTGCATGTTTGCTAGGAGCAAATGTAAAATATAATGGTAAAAATAACAAAATTGATATAGATAAATTAAGCAACAAATATGAGCTTGTACCCTTTTGTCCTGAAGTTGAAGGGGGTCTATCAATACCTAGACCTCCTTCAGAGATAGTTTCTAAACAACCTTTAAAAGTTGTAACTATTGATGGCAAAGATGTTACAAAAGAGTTTAAAAGGGGTGCAAAAAAGGCTTTAAAACTCTGTAAAAAGCTAAAGATCAAAAGAGCACTCCTAAAAGAAAACTCGCCCTCTTGTGCAAAGAGTTTTGTCTATGATGGAACTTTTAGTAAAGTTTTAACAAAAGCAGAGGGTGTTACTGCATCAATACTATCTAAAAACTCTATAACAATTTTTAACGAAAATGATTTAGAAAGGCTTTTATACTAACCAACTACATCCTAAATATTGCAAATAAAACTGGTATTAGGATTAAGAAAAGAGTTTTTTGACCTTGTTTAGCATAAATGTTGTCAAAGCACTCCTTTTTTCCAATTTTGCTATATATCCATTATAGTCTAAGCCCTGTTCAGCTACATAATTTAAAAGATAATCCACAGAAGCTCGCATTCCATCCATTTGCTCTATATGTAAAAGTTTTTGATATAGTGGCTCAATAGTATTTATTATTTTTCTTGGTGCTGCCTGTCTAAAAGCCATGTAGCGATTGATCTTTCCATCTAAGTCCCTTCTTATTTCAAAATCAGTAACAACCCAATAGTGATCTCCATTTTTTGCTAAGTTTTTGACAACTGCAGTTATATTCTTCCCATTTTGTATATGTTCCCACATAAGATAAAAGATAGCTTTAGGCATATCTGGATGTCTTACTATATTGTGTGGAGCACCAATAAGCTCTTCGGCACTATATTGGCAAACTTCTACAAAATAGTCATTTACATTGGTAATCACTCCCTTTAGATCTGTAGTGCTTAAGATATACCTCTTTGGATTTAACTTTATCTCTTTATTTGTTGGTATTGGCCTCATCATTACTACTCCTATGATTATTTTTTGCATAAACTACATATTTGAACCAAAATTATCAAAACTCTATACACTTATAGAGTATCTTAGAAAAACCATTGTAGATATGCTATTTTTTTAAATTGATCTTAATCGCCTAATCTTTAAAATTGTATCTTTGCTATCTTGTAAGGCTTATAACTTATAAAATTTAATAGTTTTTAACTATCAATATTGAAAGATTGATTATACAATATAATTATAAGGAAAAAGTGGGTAAAATATGAAGATTGTGTTTTTTTGGGAGACAAAAGTGAAAAAAAATAAAATATTACTTATAGAAGATGATATAGATATTGCTGTAAGTTTACAAGAGTTTTTAAGCGAGAGAAGTTTTGATGTAGAGATATTTACAACTATTACAGATGCTATTTTTAGAATAAAGTTTAATCAGTATGATTTGATATTATTGGATTTAACTCTTCCTGATTATGAAGGTTTTGAGGTGCTAAAATTTTTAAATAGTGAAAATTATAATATCCCTGTTATTGTTACAAGCGGACATTCAGACACCCAAACAAAAATAAAAGCTTTCAAATTTGGTGCAAATGATTATCTTGTAAAACCTTTTGATCCCTTAGAACTTGAGGCTAGAATATGGGTACACTTGGGAAAAAATTCAAATATTAAAACCTTTATCTCAGATACCATTTTAAAGATAAAAAACCATACTATATACTATGAAAATAGACCAATTAAACTAACTAGAACTGAGTTTAAAATATTGAAAATTTTGATAGAAAATCCAAATAAAATTGTACATAGAGAGGATTTATACAAGGTATTATCACCAAAAAGTAGCAGCAGAACATTAGATGGACATATCAAGAATATAAGAAAGAAGATAAAAGAGATAGATCCCTTAAGTGAGGATATGATAGTTACAGAGTATGGTTTAGGCTACAGGCTTAAAGAGCATTCTTGAGTTTAAAAATTACTACCAATTTTAAACTTATATAAAATAAATATATTAAAAAAATAATATATTTTGATATATATCAATGTAATTTTAGATTATATTTATTATAATACAGGCAAATTTTAAAGGAGGAAGCATGACTTTTCAAAATTCTATAGAATTGTTGAAGTTTCATAATGTTGCCTATAGTATCTATGCATTTATGATCATTTCGATCATAGCTTGGTTTGGATACAATTTAGGCAGAAAAGAGAAAGCTAAGTCGATAATTAGGATTCCTTTTTACGGCTATATAGCATTTCTAGTTATCGGCGGTGTCGGACATCATATCTTTACTTACAATACAATCCCATGGGTACAAGAGGATATGATGAAAGATGAGATAAAACCTGATAAGGTTTTTAATATAGAGATAAAAGATCACAAGTGGGTACTTCCAAAAACTCCAATGGTAGTAAATTGTGGTAAACCTACACTATTTAATGTAAAAAGCGGTGATCTTATGTATGGTTTTGGACTTTTTAGGCAAGATGGCACAATGGTTACTCAAATGCAAGTTGATCCAGGACATGAAAATAAGCTTATGTGGACATTTAATTTTCCTGGAACTTTTAACTTAACTTCTACAGAGTATTCAGGTCCTGCACAGTACAGTGAAGACGGTAAAGATTTGCTTTTTGTAAAAAATGCCGTTAAAGTTGTGGGCTGCGAAAATAAAAAAGGAGGCAATTAATGAGTTTTGCAAAAACCCTAATAAATGGAACAAACTTTGATCATACATCGCTAAATGCTTTACAAAAGGTAGCACTTCGTGGTGT
>JALVXV010000035.1 GCA_027038235.1 Campylobacterales bacterium
TATACAGGATTTGCTATGTTCTTTTTGGGATCAGTTCATCTATATACTATCATGACAAAGGCTGATAAAATAGGACCTTATGCCTCAAGTGATAGAGTAGTAAGTGACTGGTTTTGGCCACTTTATATACTTCTTCTTTTAGCAGTAGAGTTTCACGGAGCAATAGGACTATATAGACTATGTGTAAAGTGGGGATGGTTTGATGGTGATAACCCAAGACAAACAAGAGCAAATCTAAAAAAAGCTAAAAAGGTTGTTACAGTTATATTTTTGACCTTAGGAGTATTATCTTTGGCAGCTTATATCAAGATAGGTATCGCTCACAAACATCAATATGGTCAAAGATATCTTCCAACTTCATCAATATCTATACAATACAATAAACTTAGAAAGGTAGCATAATGAAAGTGTTTTATCATGATGCTTTGATCATAGGAGGAGGACTAGCAGGTCTTAGGGCTGCTGTTGTAGCTCAAAAAAGAGGCTTAAATGCAGTAGTTTTATCTTTAGTTCCTGTAAAGAGATCTCACTCTTCAGCAGCCCAAGGTGGTATGCAAGCAAGTCTTGCAAACTCCAAAATGGGACAAGGTGATAATGAAGATGTTCACTTTGCAGATACTGTAAAGGGAAGTGACTGGGGATGTGATCAAGAGGTTGCAAGAATGTTTGTAACAACCGCTCCAAAAGCCATAAGAGAGTTAGCTGCTTGGGGAGTTCCATGGACTAGGATAAAAAAGGGTCCTAGAAATGTTGTCATAAATGCCCAAAAAACAACAATAGTCGAAGATGAAAAAGCTCATGGACTTATCCAAGCTAGAGACTTTGGAGGTACTAAAAAGTGGAGGACATGTTTTACAGCCGATGCTACCGGACATACTATGCTATATGGTGTAGCAAATGAGGCTATAAAAGATGGTGTTGTTATAGAGGATAGAAAAGAGGCTATTTCTATAATAAACAAAGATGGAAAGTGTTATGGTGCAGTTGTAAGAGACTTAGTAACTGGCGAACTTTCAGCTTATGTTGCAAGAGCTACACTTATAGCTACTGGAGGATATGGAAGAATTTATCAAAACACTACCAATGCAGTTATTTGTGAAGGTATAGGTCAAGCTATTACTTTAGAAGCTGGTGGATACCTAGGCAACATGGAGGCAGTTCAGTTTCACCCTACCCCAATAGTGCCTTCAGGAATTTTACTTACAGAAGGGTGTAGAGGTGATGGTGGAGTCTTAAGAGATGTTGATGGTCATAGGTTTATGCCTGATTATGAACCTGAGAAAAAAGAGCTTGCAAGTAGAGATGTTGTTAGTAGAAGGATGATGGAGCATATAAGAGCTGGTAAGGGTGTACCTTCACCTTATGGTCCTCATCTATGGCTTGATATCTCAATTCTTGGAAGAGAGCATATAGAGAAAAATTTAAGAGATGTTCAAGATATTGCTAAAACTTTCAATGGAATTGATCCTGCTGATGAAGGAAGAAAAGGATGGCTACCTGTTCGCCCTATGCAACACTACTCAATGGGAGGTATCAGAGTAAAACCAACCGGAGCCGCATATAACATGGAGGGGCTTTTTGCTTGTGGAGAGGCAGCTTGTTGGGATCTTCATGGATTCAATAGACTTGGAGGAAACTCAGTATCTGAAACGGTTGTATCAGGCATGATAGTAGGAAACTATATGGCAGATCATTGTGAAAAGGTAGATATCGACTTTGATACTGACTTTATAAAACAGCAAATAAAAAAACAGCAAGACTATCTTGAGAGTATCATCCATAACGATGGCGGAGAAAATCTCTATGATATTAGGAAAAAGATGAGAGAGATAATGGATGAGAAGGTAGGTATATTTAGAACAGGAAGTGAACTTGAAGAGGCTGTTGAAGAGTTAAAAGAGCTTTATATAAAAAGCAAAAAAGTTTCTATCAAAAATAAAAATAGCGACTTCAACCCTGAGCTTGTAAATGCCTATAGACTTCCAAAAATGCTTAAAGTGGCACTTTGTGTTGCAAAAGGAGCAAGGGATAGAACAGAAAGCCGTGGAGCACACTATAGAGAGGATTATCTAAAAAGAGATGATGTAAATTGGCTAAAAAGGAGCTTGTACTCTTGGGGTTTTGAGGATGACAATGAGCCAATTCTTACTTACGAACCACTTGATATTATGAAGATGGAAATGCCTCCAGCTTTTAGAGGGTATGGTAGAAAAGGTATGATTATAGAAAATCCTTTGAGCGAAAAAAGACAGGCTGAAGTCGATGCTATCAGAAAAAAAATGGAAGCTGAGGGAAAAGATAGATGGGAGATACAAGATGCTTTGATGCATTTTGAGTTGCAACCTGAGTACAAAAGAAGAAACGAAAGATTAAATGAGCCTTTAGGAGATGATGATGAGTAATGAAGGAAGAGAGATAACTATAACCGCATTAAAGTATGATCCCCAGGTAAAGGCTTCAAAGCCACACTTTGTAGAGTATAAACTAAAAGAGACTCCGGGTATGACTTTGTTTGTTGCACTAAATTATATAAGAGAGAATCTTGATTCTGATCTCTCTTTTGACTTTGTATGTAGAGCCGGAATTTGTGGAAGTTGTGGCATGATGATAAATGGAAAGCCAAGACTTGCATGTAAAACTTTGACAAGTGAATTTAAAGATGGTAAAATCCAACTTTTACCAATGCCAGCATTTAAACTTTTAAAAGATCTATCTGTCAATACAGGTAAATGGATGCATGGAATGTGCGAGAGGGTTGAAAGTTGGATACACTCATCAAAAGAGGTAGATATTGCAAGACTTGAAGAGAGGGTTGAGCCTGAATCTGCACAAGAAACTTTTGAACTTGATAGGTGTATTGAGTGCGGTATCTGTGTAGCAGCTTGTGGAACTAAGATAATGAGACCTGATTTTATCGGTGCTGTTGGGCTAAATAGAGTTGCAAGATTTGAAGTAGATGTTCATGATGAAAGAACCATAGAGGACTATTATGAGCTAGTTGGAGATGATAATGGAGTTTTTGGATGCATGACACTTCTTGGATGTGAAGATAACTGTCCTAAAAACTTACCTCTTCAAACCAAGATAGCTTATTTAAGAAGAAAATTAGTAGAGCTAAGATAGAACAAGCAGGTAGTGGATAGATTTTACTATCAACTATGCACTACCTGCCTTACTTCAGAGAAATAAAATCATTTTTGATATATAATAGCATTATGAATGCTTTAAAAAAATCTATAAAAAACTTTATATCTTTGTCTCCTATGATAGTTGGAATTATAGGACTTGTTGGAATATTTAAGAGCTTTATAACTCCTCAAATACTTTCTAGTCTATTTGTAAAAAATGCTTTTTACGATACTTTTATCGGACTTTTAGCTGGAGCAATTGCAGTTGGACAGGCTATTATTAGTTATATTTTAGGAGGCGAACTTCTAAAAGATGGGGTTTCGATGTATGGAGTAAGTGCTTTTATACTAGCTTGGGTTACACTAGGCATAGTTCAGCTCCCTCTTGAAGCATCTGTGCTTGGAGTAAAATTTACAATTTTAAGAAATATTTTGTCAATTATTTTTACTTTTATTATCTCAGTTGCTACTGTTTGGACACTAGCAGCAATAGCATAAAAAGCTTATTGGTTGATTAAAACAAAGGGGTTTTTCAATGAAGGGTATAAAGTTTCTTTTTGTTATTATAATTTCATATGCAATACTGCTTATATTTTTCCCTTTTAAAGCCCAACTAGCTCTAAAAGAGTCTTGGATGTTGCTTTTAAAGATTGCTCCTGTTTTAATTCTTGTTATTATATTGACAGCTCTTATAAATCACTTTATAAATCCTAAAAAACTTTCAAAGCACCTCTCTAAAGAGAGCGGTTTTAAAGCTTGGATATTATCTATAGGTGCAGGAGTATTAAGCCATGGACCAATGTATGCATGGTATCCTCTCATAGAGGAGTTAAAAAGCAAAGGACTTAGAGACTCTTTAATAGGTGTCTTTTTTTATGCTAGAGCAGTAAAACTACCGCTCCTTCCTATCATGATAGAGTATTTTGGATTGAAATACACTCTTATTTTAAATCTATATATCATTTTGGGTTCTATTTTGCAAGGGATAATTATTGAAAAAGTAGAAGATATTACATCATAAAACCCTAATCCTCCATCTTTTTATAGACACTCAAAACTGATATAAATAGTGTAGTAATTGCTGGTCCTAAAACCATTCCCCAAAAGCCAAATGTCGAAAGTCCTGCAAGAATGGATAAAAAGATAAGAAGTTCATTTATGATGGTTTTTGTCTTGAAAAACTCCTCATTTAGATACTTTATTATCATCGGCTTTAAAAATGTATCTGCTATGATAGAGATGATTATAATAGAGTATGCTGCAAAAAAGATAGCCTCTTTTGTATGACCTAAAGCTAACTCATATAAAGATATAGGTAACCACATAATCGCTCCTCCCACAACAGGTATCAAAGAGGAAAAACCATACAATATACCAAGCAACAATCCATTATATCCATACACCTTGCCAATAATACCAAATAAAAATCCCTCAAGTATTGCAGTTGTTAAAATAGAGTAAAATACTACATTCATCACATCTGTAATCTGAGAAAATATCTCATTAACCTCTCTTTGTTGCATTGGCAATATAGTCTTAAAATATTGTATCAACTCATCTGCATAAAAGTTAATAAAAAAGAAAAATATAACTATCAAGAACATATCTTTTAAAAATCCTGCACTAATCTTGCCAAATTTTGTCGCATAGGGTAAGATAAAGCCACTAATATTTTCAACATTTATTTTTGAAATAAAATCATCAAAATATCCCTGAAAGGAGCTTAGTGTATCTGGAAGTTTATAGTGCAGATTGCTAAGATATGTTGAGATTTTTTCAATATAGCTTACATCAAAATGGTTGATATATTGCAACAATGTATTTACAGAGTAGATAATAGGTAGGAAAAATAGTATAGACATAAGAAGGGTCGATATTAGACTACCTGCCATTTTACTTTTAGTTATCTCTATAATCTTTCTTGTAACACTAAATGTTGCTATACTTAAGAGTATAGCTATGATAATGGTCATCAAAAATGATTTGTATAGATAAATAACTAAAACTGCTATCAATAGTGTCATCAGTGCTAAAAAATTTTTATCCTTTTGATGCAAAAAATATCCTTTAAAATAGAGAATTTTGACTGTTTAATTTAAACAGATCATAAGCCTTAGGTGTTGCTACCCTGCCCCTTGCTGTTCTTTGTATATAGCCGTTTGCTAAAAGATATGGCTCTATGACATCTTCAATTGTTACCTCATCCTCACTTAAGGCTGCTGCTATGGTATTTAACCCCAAAGGTTTTCCTCTTGATTCAAGTAAAATCTTCAAAAATCCTACATCCAACTCATCAAAACCCATATCATTTACTCCAAGCTCATCAAGAGCATACTTTGCTATATCAAGCGAAATGGTATCTTTCCCATCAACTTCAGTAAAGTCTCTTACTCTTTTTAAGAGCCTAAGTGCTATTCTAGGGGTTGCTCTACTTCTTTTTGCTATCTCTAAAGCTGCATCTTCACTACTTTTTATATTTAATTTTTTAGCTGCAAGTTTTATGATAGTTGCTAACTCTTCATTGCTATAAAATTGCAATCTAAAGTGCATTCCAAATCTATCCCTAAGGGGTGAACTTATCATACCAGCTCTTGTAGTAGCCCCTATGAGTGTAAATCTTGGAATATCTATCTTTATCGTTTGTGCTGCAGGTCCACTTCCTATGATGATATCAAGCCTAAAATCCTCCATAGCTGAGTATAGTATCTCTTCAACCGCAGGTGAGAGCCTATGTATCTCATCTATAAAGAGTATATCTTTCTCTTCAAGATTGGTCAATATCGCAGCTAAATCCCCTGCCTTTTCTATCATTGGAGCAGTTGTTACTTTGATATTTGCCTCCATTTTATTGGATATTATATAGGCTAAAGTTGTCTTTCCAAGTCCAGGAGGTCCAAAAAAGAGAGTATGATCAAGTGCCTCATCTCTTTTTTTAGCAGCCTCTATAAAGACTTTTAGATTTTTCTTTATTCTCTCTTGCCCTATATACTCCTCCCAATTTGACGGTCTAAGTGATGCTTCATATTGATTTTCACCCGCAAATTTTTCTATCTCAACAACTCTCTCCATAAGCTATCTCACTCTTAAAGTTTCCGCTGGAAACTTTATTCTAATTTTTAATTTTTCATTTTTCATTTTTTATTAATACCAGTACTCTTCACTAGGAAACTTACCCTCTTTTACCTCTTTGACATACTCTTTTACACTATCTCTTACAAGCTTAGCTCCATCAAGGTATCTTTTTACAAATTTTGGCTTGAACTCATCAAAAAATCCCAGCATATCGCTCCACACAAGCACTTGTCCATCACAATCTTTACCTGAGCCAATACCAATAACTGGTACACTAACACTTTGAGTTATTGTCTTAGTAGCTTCTGCTTTTACACCCTCTAAAACTATACAAAAGACTCCAGCTTCTTCTAATGCTTTTGCATCTTTTATAAGCTTTTTTATCTCCTCTTCACTTTTACCTTTTACCTTATATCCACCCTCAGCTCTAACAAATTGGGGCTTTAGACCAATATGTCCCATTACAGCAATAGAGTTTTTGCATAACTCTTTGATAATATCGGCCTTTTCCAAGCCACCCTCAAGCTTTATGGCATCTGCTTTTGTCTGCTGATAAATTTTAGTAGCATTTTTTAAAGCTATATCTTTATCAATATATGATCCAAAAGGCATATCACAAACAACCAAGGCACTTTTTACACCCTTGCAGACTGCTTTTGTGTGATATATCATCTCTTCTAAAGATATTCCAAGAGTATCATCATCTCCCCCAAAACTCATATTTAAACTATCTCCAACTAAAATAATATCTACAAGATCATCAAATAGTTTTGCCATCAAAGCATCATAAGCAGTAATCATGCTAATTTTCTCTTTTGATTTAAAAGCTTTTATCTTATTTATATTCATCTTTTTCATGCAAATACCTTTTGGGAGAAATTATTTGTTGATTTTATCTAAAAAATGATATAATATCAATCAAATAAAAGGATGTATGGTGGTGAGTATAAAAGAAAATCTATTTAATAACTACGATTATGATATTGTAGATGATTTTATTTTGCACTATAGTGTCATGACCTATCAAATGGAAAACCTCATAATATACTCGGCAAAAAAAGAGCAGTATAAAGAGAATATAGATGAACTTTTTAGGATCGCTCACAATATAAAATCTGCTGCTGGTTTTTTAAAAATCGAACCAATAGTTAAACTTTCAACTCTTCTTGAAGAGGTGTTGGAGGAGGCTAGAGAGCTTGAGGGTCCTGCAAATGATGACTTTATAGATTGGATGTTGGCAATAAAGGATCAACTTGAGAGATATAAAGATGATATTATAGATGATGCTAAAGAGTTTAGTGAATTAGATCCCAATATTATAAAGATACCTACAAACTTAGAAAAATAAAGAGATAAATGATGAAAAAATTGGTTGGTTATATAACTTGTGCTTATCCTGATGTTGATTTTACTGAAGATTTGATACTCTCTATGAGAGAAAATGGGGTGGATTTTATAGAGCTTGGTATCCCCTTTTCAGATCCTGTAGCAGATGGCCCTATCATAGAGGAGGCAAATTTAAAAGCTCTGCAAAATGGTTTTAAAATAGAAGATCTTTTTGAGGTATCAAAAAGAGTGGCAAAAGAGATAGATACTCTATGGATGGGATATTTTAACCCTTTTTATAAAAAGGGGGTTGATTTTTATCTTAAAAAAGCAAAAGAGTATGGAGTAAAAGGCTTTATTATACCCGATTTGCCACATGAAGAGGCAAAAAGATATAAAAAGGAGTTTGATAAATATAGCATATCTTTGATAGATTTTGTAGCACCTACTGATAGCTTTGAGAGGATAGATAGTATAGTACAAGATGCAAAAACTTTCATATATCTTGTCGCATATGCTGGTATCACAGGAAGTGGCAAAAATGAAGATCTAAGTGAAATTATCAAAAATATACGAAAAGTTAGCAAAACTGATATATTTTTGGGATTTGGTGTTAACGAAAAAACAGCTAAACAAAGATCAAAAAATGTCGATGGTGTTATAGTGGGAAGTGCCTTTGTAAAGATACTTTTAGATGATAGCTTGACAAATAGAGAAAAAATTGATAACATATCTAGACTTGCATCTTATATAAAAAATGAGATCAATTAAGTGTGGTAGAAATGTAAAAGTTTAAAGAGTAAACATTTCATTTTCACCTTTACCCTTATAAAAATGGGAGTGATTTGGCTTCGACAGGAGCAGATGAGCTTTGGGTTCATGTCGGCTTGAACATGCCGTAAAACTGTTCCGTTAAAAATAAACGCAAACAATACAAATTACAGACCTGCGCTCGCTGTAGCGTAGTAGCCTAACGGCTTGGTCAGTCATTTAGCTTTGTTGCTATCGCAAAGCTATCTGGCTTCACAACATTTGATAGCTTGAGATAAAAGCTGTCCATCTTTTATCTGACACTTTGGACTAGAGCTTTCTGCTTAGCAAATGAGCAGGGAGCTTGAAACTTTTCATTTGCACTAAAACATGTAACAAGACCCATTGCAAGTCTGCTTTTGGACAGGGGTTCGACTCCCCTCACTTCCACCAAATTACCCATAAAAAAGTAGCTACTTTAGTTTCATCGTTATATAATCTATATCAAAATGCTCTAAACTCTTTTTACTCTCTTGCTCTACTTTATCAAGTACTACCTTTGCACCAGCAGTTTTAAGCATCAAGATAATATTCTCTTTCAATACATCACCCATATCCAAAAAGTGCTCTATATACATCCTTACATATTTAGGGTGAATATCATAAAGTTTTTCTACTGCTTTCTTATCTGCATCAAATCGGCTTATAGCTAAGTCAATATCATTTTCTTTAAATTTATTTATAATAGTTGCGGCTTTGATGTTTTCTAACTTTTGAATATCTCTTTGTGGTATCTCAATGACTAAGTTGATATTTTTCATTTTTAGCATCTTTATCTGTTCAATTATTCTATTTACAACTGTTAGATTGTCAAAGTAGAGTATATCGATCTCTATAGAGATATTTTGTTCTGGAAGTAATTTGGATAAAAATTTACACACTTGCAAAATATACTCATCATAAAGATTGTAGTATTTTATAGTAGGTACTAACATCTCATACTCTATTTCACCAATTTCATCACTCTTTATACCAAAACCTATAAACTTCATCTCCTTATCACCCTTAAGAGGAGTAAATAATAACTCTTTTGGATTTAAATAACCATTTTTTAAAGCCTCTTGTAAAGCTACTCTTAGTTTAGATTTTGCTATACCATATCTTTCTGTTATGATACATTTATAATGCTCTTTTTCCTCACTTTGTAATGAATTTAAGGCAAAATCAATACTAGATAGAGTGGTTGAAAGAGATTGATTTTTCTTATAATCTTTAGCCACCATATAGATATTTATAAAGTCTGAAACTTCTGGAAATTGCTCTAAGCTATCTCTAAATAGCTCCTCAATCTTAGTAGCAACTTTTTCTATCAAATCCTCCTCTACTGCAGGAAGGATAGAGCCAAATTCACTTCCTGAAACTCTACATACTAAAGATTCATCTATATCTTTTGTTGTATCTTTTAAAATTTGTGCTATTTTTTTATAAATTTTATTGACATTGTCATATCCAATTATCTTGTTTGCATCATAAGTGTTGGTAACTCTTAAAAAAAGTATTATACCATTTGATCTACTATCATTAGAGTTTATATACTCATTATATTTTAATATAAAAAATTTCCTATTATTAAGCTTGGTTACTTCATCAAAGTATGCTATTGATTTATTTTTATTGGTAACTTTTTGGAGTGATTTATATATATCTTCCATCTTTTCAACCATGGTATTAATAGCTTGAACAACAGGTCTTAACTCCTTAGTTGAAGGCAACTCTTTTTGATATTCAAATCTATTTTTTAAGACTCCCTCTGCTTGGTGTTGAACTCTTTTAAGAGGTTTAAAAATAAATTTCAATAATAGATATATAAAAAGGATTCCAAATAAATAGGAGATAATAAATATCAAAACTATCTTTTCAAATAGTTGATAAAGATACTCTATACTCTTAGTTGTACTCATTTTTATCTCTAAAATTCCATAAGGAGTCCATCCATTAGATACTTGGGCTTTAGCAATGATTGCCGGGATTGAGACTATTTTTTCAAACCAAGAGCTAACTTGAGGCTTATCTTTAATAACCTTTTTGAATATTTTTTTTCCTTGCATATCTCTTAGTGTTATTTCACTATAATAACCATCATCAAATACTGCATTGGCAATACTTTTTATCTTTGATATATCACCCTTTGCCATTGTCATATATACACTAAGCACAGTAGCATCATTTTGGGCTTTGAAAAAAAGTTCATCACCAACAAATCTCTTTGTATCTAAAAAATTTACAGTAAGCACCAAAGATAAAATAAAAAGTAAAATTACTGAAAAAATTATTGCAACTTGTTTAAACATTGTCATAATATATTCCTTTCGATTTTTTGCATTAGAGCATCCCATTTTTTTCGTGCTAAAATGGTTTTTTTAGACGATATTTTTCTCTTTTTTTTATGAAACCTCTTTAATGTATCTCCATTAAAGAGATAAACTGGGTATATATCTTGCCTTTTACTGGCAGGAAAGATTTTATAATTTAGACTATCAAGTATGAGTGGAGTAGAGCTTGGAGTTTTATAATAGCCTAAAACCATGTGGGGAATCTTTCTGCCCTTTACAACTGCATATATAAAATACATCTTTTTAGGATCTATGCCTAACTCTTTTAGTGTTAAATACTTTGCTATGACATAGTCTTCACAATCACCCCTATCTTTTCCCAAAAACTCCCAAGGTGTAGCCCAATAATCTTTTTTGTGCCACACTTTCATATCACTTGTATATTTTACTTGGTTCCAAAAATCATTGACCTCTTTTAATTTTTTTTCCAAAGGTGCATCCTTTAGATCTTGCATAAGAGCTTGAAGAGCTAAAAATCTTCTAGCCGCAAAGGTTCCATATTTCTGCTTTATCTTCAAAAGCATTGGCTTTGATACAATACTAAAAGATAAAGCACTTTGCATAAGTAGCATACTTAAAAGTATGCTACTTATTAAGAGTTTATACATCTTATATAACCGTTATATCTTCATCTATCTTCAAAGCAACAGTCGGATCTGAGCTATTTGTATATACATCGTAATTATGTCCATCAATAGTCTCGGTAGAGGTTTTGCTAAGATCAGAGCCTATAGATATCTGATCTTGAGCATCACCCTTTATAACTAAAGTATTATCATCATCACTCATATCTACCACATCTTGCAAAGTGATATTTGAGATACTATTTTTTCCAGAACTTAAATCTATAGTCTCTATGTTATGTACTTTAGTAAAGTCTAATGTTGCTCCATTTAAAATAAGTGTATCATCACCACCAAGTCCATCTATATCTTCTCCACTATAAAGAAGTATATCATCTGAGCTTGAAGGAATAGATGAGGATATGCTTATATCAAAACTTCCAGAAACTATGCTATTTGACTCATCGGTTATAGTTGAGCCATTTATAGTTGCACTATCAACAGTATGAACAGTAAAATCTATACTCTTATCACCAAAAGATGAGTGAACGACACTTACATCATTTATGTGGGTAGAGTTTATGTTGGTGATAGTATATGTATCACTACCACTATCATAGCTGACATTATCAGTATCAACCGCCTCGCCATCTACTTTAAATGTAGCATTTGCATCTCCAAAGCCCTTAAGAGTTAATGTTACACTCTCACTTCCATCTAAGTCCTCTACATTTGCATTTAGATTTAGAGGTATATCCTCTCCCTCATCTCCAAAAGTCTTTGTTGGATTTACTGTTATATTGTTTGCCTCTGGAGTAACATCAAGATCAAAAGATTGTGTTTGAGTTGCCTCTACACTTCCATCACTATTTGTAACTTTCAGCTCTATATTTGTTACCTCTGCACTCCAAAAAGCGGGAGCTTTTATATATATATTTGGCATAACTCCACCACTTACAGGAATACTCCACATATTGCAATTAGTTCCTGAGCCATTGTCGCCTGTATTTAGTGCTAAAGTCTCACTACCACTATCACCATAATAGACCAAAAATCCATCTGGCACATTATCAAGCACAACTGATTTGACACTCTCACTACCATCACTATCATTTGATGAACCAATATTTAGCTGATAGTAAGTATCGCTCTCTTTTCCATTTGCTGCTAGTCCGCTTAGATCTAAACCATCAACCGTAGGAATGATATCTATACTAATGTCTCCTCCACCGACTACAGTTTGGGTATTGTCTGCACCTCTTTCTTTGACATCTGCTGTATAGCTAAAAGTAACTTGACCAGATATATCCTGAGTTGGGATAAAAACTAAATTTGTCAATTTATCACTTGGTATAGTAGCATCACCATTGCTATCAAAACTAACTTCAGTTCCATCAGAGAGTTTTACTACTCCAAGGTCTGCACTTCTATGTAAAATAACATTGCTTACATCATAGTGCGGATTGTCCACACTATTAAAATCTATATCAAAGGTATAAGAGTTATCCTCATTTATAGAGGTATCTATATCAATAGGTGTCAAAGGATCCGTAACAGGTGTTATGGATGTTTCGATATAACTTCCTTGATTTACAGAGCTTTGTATGCCATCCATGTAAGCATTTAAAATGATATCAGCTTTTAATGCCTCAGATCCAATATTGTTTGAGTTAAGATTCTCATCTGGTATAACTTTTATATTTGCTAATTTTGAATTGATAGTACTCTCATCTCCACTTATAATATAAAAAGTATTTCCATTTGAATCGGTATAACTTAGCATACTGCTTGGATCAACCAAGCTAAAGTGTTCAAGATTTGTTATTGCAACTGAGTATATAACTCCATCACGAGAATTATCCCCTGCTCCATCATTTGGATCTGTATTTACAGTTATAAAGTCTCCCAAACTAAACTCTGTATCTTCAGTAATTGTAGGATTATTTATTGTCAAAGTACTATTTACAACATCACCATTGCCACCATTGTTATCTCCATCGATATTGTCAATTAACTCTATTTGTGTATTACTTGAAACTTCATTACTATTGCCATCTTTATCAAAAGCTGTAATAGTTATATCTTTTGTAGTTCCTGTGCCATCATAAAGTCCATTATTTACTTTAAAGGTAAGATTGTATGTTTTTGTAACTTCATCTAATGATAATCCTGAAGTATCAATTATCCAAGTTGCTTCATTCGTTCCAAAAACTCTAATCCCATTTTCTATACTGATGCCATCAGGCACATTTTCTATGAGAAGTTTTGTTATCTCTTCACTTCCATCTGTATCAAAATCATCATTATCACTCTGATAGGCTGAGATATCAACATTTGCTGTAAAGCTTCCTGTGCCATCTATACTTACTTGCTCTTTACCATCTAAAGTATCACTTGCACTTATATTATCGCCATCTATATTGGCAGCACCATTTACATCTATAAGTATCGCATCTGTAACTGGAGATAGTGTAAAGTTAACTGTAGCATCTTGATAGCTTGAAGTATTTACAATATCTCCACCACCATCACTTATATCTCCACCACTTAGAGTATCTGTTGTGGTATATTTCATAGCTATTGTAGTATCATTAGAGCTTCCCATATCTGAGCCATATTTGATAGTCAAATTTGAGATATCATCAGCACCTATTTTATAGTACTCAACTCCACCTATAGTCTCAGTATCTGAAAGGTCGTTGCCATCTAATTTGATAGTAAAATCTTTACCATCTACATCTGATTTTAAAAGATATATATTTTCAAGAGCTTCATTACTATCTTGAGCATTAAATGTAAAATTGATATTTGCTTCTGTATCTTCTACAACATTAGTAGATGAGCTAAGTGTTGCTTCTGCTACAGGAGTAATAAGAACCTTTACATCTTGACTAAAGTGGGTTTTGCTACCCCCTTCACTCTCGGTAGTAACATAGGTAAGTTTAAAATCAGCCTCACCTGCATAACCAGCAGGTGCGATAATATCAACATCATCTATATCATCTTCAGCAATTGCATACTTTCCGCCACCCAATGAAAGGGCATTACCGCTTACAATAAATCCATCTGGTAGATCACTTAATACAACAGAGAGAGTTTCACTACCATCACTATCATATGAGTTAAGTGTCGCATAAGTTTTATAAATTGATTGAAGGTCTATGTGAGAATTTTCATCTATTACTTGAGCATATATACCACTTCCATCATTTGCACCATCTCTATCGAAAGAGTGTATATCAGTATTTGTAGGTATATCAGCTACACCATTTACTTGGACATCAATTTGCAGTGTCTGCGATGCTGAAGTAGTACCACTATCAACTGCCCAAGCCTCTATATCAAAAGTATAATCTTCATCACTATTGTGTGGAGGGATAAATAGTGGTGGTTTATCATTATCATAATCTGTAATGGTTACTTGATAAATTCCATCACTATTGTCACTATCAGTTATAGTTACATTATTTGCATTGGAGCTATCTTTATCATATAGATGATATGTTCCACCTGCATCAGCTATATAGATAGAGCCTCCATCAGGGAGCTTGTCTATACTTATAGTATAAGTTTCACTTCCATCTAAGTCACTACTTGTAACTTTGATATCTAATGGGATCCCATTTTCTGGATGATCTATATCATCTGCACTATTATCATTTGCGATATTTCCATTACTTCTTCCTGCATCCTCATCTCCACTTGCTTGTTTTACTTGCAAAGTAACATCATCTACAACCGAATCTACTGTACCTTTTAAATGTAGTGTTACTGTTTTTTCAGCTGGATTAGCACCTGATGAATCAATATCACTATCTTGGACATGCAAAGTAATAGTTGCATCAACATTGCCACTATAATTTGGTGCAATCTGAAGTGTAAAATCTGGATCATCTTGAGTATTATCAGGAAACTTGATAGTAGCAGTTCCATCATCTGCTACTGCTACTTTTGAGCCACCAAGAGTGATAATTGATCCTTTAGGAAGTCCGCTAAATTCATACCATCTATGTTCACTTCCATCAAGATCTGCAGTTGCATCATTTTGAGTGCCTGAAACTTTTGTTAGAAGAGATTTTAGATCTATAAGGGTTCCTGCACTATCTTCATTGACTGCATCAAATGTAAAGGTATCGTTATCATTTGTTGTTTTTGATATAGAGCCTATATTTTGATCATCATCAAATTCCAAGGATATATCATCAGTTGCAGCCTCAACATCCACTACAACAGTTTGTACAGTATAACTTGAGCTAATATCTGGATTTAGCAAGTTTCCACTATCATCTACTTCATGCATTTTTGTTTTAATATCGATTTTGATATTGTTTGCATTATCTTCAGCTTGAACTACTGCTAATGACTCATACTGAGCTTGTGTCAAGCTATAAGTACCACTTCCAATATCTGCTGGATGATACTCATTTACATCTGTAATATAGATAGTAAATGAACTTGTTTTTGTAACAGTTTGTAGTGTTGCATCTAAAGTTCCATCACCATTTGAATCATATTTTAAAGTTGCATCTCCAAAGTCATGACTATTGCTAAATGAGAACTCCAATAGTCCAAATCTCTCATGAGCATCGCCACTACTTGCTCCATTAGTTTCATTTTTATCTGTTTGATCTCTCTGGCTTGATAAATCTGGAAGAGAAAGCCCAAGATCAATAGTATTAGTTCCTTCGTTAGTATTATTGTTATCTTCTGTTGTTGTATTTATTGCATTGTTAGGCATGATAGGAGTATCAGCTACTGGCTTAACATTTAAACTGACATTTGCACTAGCACTATCTCCATCTCCATCACTAACACTATAGCTAAAACCACTTGTAGCTCCACTATAGTTTGGCTTTGGAGTAAACAATAAAGTACCATCGCCATTATTTTTCAAAGTTCCAACTACATCATCTTTGTCTATATCATATATATCAATAGTACCATTTCTTGCAATTTCAGTTGGTCCATCAACTCCATTATCTAAAGTAATTTTATCATCTTTAAAGTTCTCATCTGAGATGTAGATGGTTTTAGTAGCATCTTCATATAGAGTGATACTTTGACTTGTGCTACTTGGCATGGAGTCATTTATTGTTACATCAAATGAGGATGTGGTTGAATAGGTTGTCCCACTCTCGTCAGCATCATTTATCTTGTAGTTAAATGTTAAAGTGATGTTATCATCACTATTTGCAAGAGGATGATCTATATTTTTATATTGAGTATATGTATAACTTCCACTATTCTTATCTAAAACTATCTCAAATACTTTATCGCCATCACTATCTTTAGCTACAATTTTTCCATCTGTTGAATAGTCATAAGAGATATCTTTACCATCAGACTTTAGTGTAGATATAGTATTGCCATTTTGATCTTTTGCTACTATGCTATTTTCAAATGTCAAAGTATAGTTGCTATCTCCAGCAGGAGTTATATTTAAACTCTCAGTATCACTAATAGAGGTAACACCATTTTGCATATCAAAACCATCTTCATCTACATTTGCACTATTTGGAGTATTGGCATGTACACCATCTTGTATAGTTGCTATTATACTATCAGCATCACTACTATATCCATTTGTAGTATTGGCTATAGATACATTTTCATAATAGTGATTATCATCATTAACACCTGTTATCTTAAGTGTATAGCTCTCATTATTCTCTCCTATCCAGTCATCTTTTGTAAGATTTTGTATAGTTGCAGAAGAGTTTCCACCTGTGATTTGTACTTGAGTAACTTTTGGTCCTGTAAAATCAGCATCCAAAGTAGAATCGTTTGAATAAGCAAGATCTACTGTTATAGTTTTTCCTGCTGGGAGAGTTACTTCGTTGCCATCTTTATCAACCAAAGTTACAGTATGCTCTAAGTATCCACCCTCAACAGTTGTATCGTTGCCTGTTAGTTTTACATATATTGTATCTTGTGAGTCAGTTATATTAGTCGTGGCTCTATCTTCATCTGATGAATATCCATCTGCTGTATTTGCTATTTTTAAGTGATTATAAGCACTATTTGTATCAGTTACACCACTTATAGTTGCAACTAGAGATTCGCTACCCTCATTGATATAATCATCCTTTATAGGGATAACTATATCAGCATGATCTGTATTTGCAGCAATTGTTATAGAGTTTGGCAAAGATGCTAAAGTTGTATCACTAGCATCTGCTACTCCACTCCAATTTATATCTACATTTACACTCTTTCCATTTGGAAGAGTTACCATATCACCATTTTCATCCACCAAAGAGACTTTGTAAGTTATATTTCCACCATCTTCGGAAATGGTTGAATGATCTGTTGTAATCTTTACATAAACAGTATCGGGTGCATCTGTGCCATTATCCCCTGCAATAGTACCCACTCCTACATCGCTACTATCAGTTAGTCTAGGATCATTGGAGCTTCCTTGAAGTATGATACTCTCATCATTTTCTGTAACATAATCATCTGTTATAGCAACTCTTACCTTTATGCTTG
>JALVXV010000036.1 GCA_027038235.1 Campylobacterales bacterium
ACACTTTTAAAATATTTTGAAGAGAATCCTATAGAAGCTAAGATCATAATGGAAAAGGCTATTTCAGCTGCAAGGGGAAGAGAAGCTGCTAAAAAAGCTAGAGATTTAACTAGAAGAAAAGATGCTATGAGTGTAGGTACACTTCCTGGAAAATTAGCTGATTGTCAAAGCAAGGATGCAACTATAAGTGAACTTTATCTTGTTGAGGGAGATAGTGCTGGAGGTAGTGCTAAACAGGGAAGAGATAGAGTATTTCAAGCTATACTTCCACTAAAAGGTAAGATATTAAATGTTGAAAAAAGTAGAATTGATAAGATACTAAAGTCTGATGAGATAAAAAATATGATAACAGCTTTAGGATGTGGAATAGGAGAGGATTTTAACTCTGAGAAGCTAAGGTATCACAAGATCATTATCATGACCGATGCTGATGTGGATGGAAGTCATATCCAAACACTTCTTTTGACATTTTTATTTAGATATTTAAGACCTTTGGTAGAAGAGGGATTTGTTTATATCGCTCAACCTCCGCTTTACAGATATAAAAAGGGTAAAAAAGAGATATATCTAAAAGATAACAAAGCTATGAGTGAATTTCTTATAGAAACAGGTATCCAAAGTATGGAATTTGAAGGTATCGGTCTAAAAGATGCGATAGAATTTTTTAAAATAGTTGCAGCTTATGATAATATATTAAAAGAGTTGGAAAAGAGATTTTCTATGATAGAGGTGATAAGATATATGATAGAAAATCCAAATATCATAAAAAATGATAATAAAAAACTATATAAGATCATAGAAAAGTTTGTAAATGGTTTGGGGTATAATATCTTAAATAGCTTTGTAAATGATGAAGAGATACACCTTTTTATACAGACTAAAGATGGACTTGAAGAGTTAGTTATAGATGATAATCTTTTTACAAATCCTCTATATGAAGAGGCTTTATATATTCATTCTAAAATAAAAGAGAGAGATAATGGTATATTTGGTGATAGAGATCTTATAGATATACTTAAAGAGATAGAAAAAAATGCTAAAAAAGGTGCCTATATACAAAGGTATAAAGGTCTTGGTGAAATGAATCCAGAACAGCTTTGGGAGACTACAATGAATCCACAAAATAGAAGACTTTTAAAGGTAAAAGTGGATGATTTTGAAGTTGCTAGTGAAACCTTTTCTTTGTTTATGGGTGATGAGGTAGAGCCTAGAAGAAATTATATTCAAAAACATGCAAAAGATGTAAAACATTTGGATGTCTGATGCTTTATAGTGAAAATAAGGAGAGAGAAAATCGTTTTATTCTCTCCTTAAAGATTGCAATTCCATTTTTATCTATAATTATATTTATTTTGATTATTGTTATAACCGATATAAATATAAAAGAGCTTTTAAAAAATAATATAATTGCCTTTTTGATTATAACTTTTATATATATTTACTATATTTTATATCAAATATATATGGCTTTTGAGACTTCACTTATCGATAATATTACAAAAACATTTTCAAGGGATTATATATTAAAAATTATTGATAAAGAGAAAAAAAATGACAATTTTTTGGTTATTTTACTTAAGATAACAAATATTGAAGATATAAATGATAGATATGGACTTAAAAAAACAGATAAGATACTATATGAATTTGCCAATAAAATAGACAATTTTTTTGTAAAACAGGGTTTTAAAAATATTAAGATAGGTCATATTGTAGGTGGAAGTTTTATATTTACATTAAAAGCTAATGAAAAAAGAGTAAATCATTTAATAAGACAGTTTATTAATAGGATAGAAAATGAACAAATTGATAATATATTTTTAAAAATTATCTACTCTATTGTTGAAAGTGATAGTGAAAATAGTAGTAAAGAGTTATTGATTTCACTTCAAGAAAAATTAAAATGTGATATAAATGAGAGAAGAAATAGTAGAAGATTAAGTATAAGGGTAAATGAGTTTGAAAATTTGATAATGTCTCTTATAGAGGAGAAAAAGTTTGATTTTAGATATCAGCCTATTTTAAATATCAATCTAAAAGAGATAGATATATATGAGTTATTGGTAAAATTAAATTCAAAAAAATATGGAAAGATTTCTCAAAATCAATTTATCTCTGTTGTTAATAGGATTGGGTATGAGTTAAAATTTGATATTATTTTAGTTGAAGAGATATTTAAGATAGTTTCAAAATATAAAGATAAAAAGATATCTATCAACATATCATCATACTCTATTAGAAATAGTGAATTTTTACATAAAGTAGAGAAGTTACTTACTCAATATAATATACAAAAAGAGCAAATTATTTTTGAAATAAGTGCAAATAGCTCTCTAAATGATGTTATAAAATTGGGTGAAAATATAAATATTTTAAGAGATTTAGGTATCTTGATAGCTATCGATAATTTTGGAGTTGATAATACATCCTTTAAATATATAAAAAATATAAATTTTGATATGGTCAAATTTGACATTGAGTATTCTAAAAAATATAAAGATAAAAAATATATGCAGATATTAAAAGCATTTATATCTATCTTTAAAGATTTAGATGTAAAAACTGTTATCAAATTTGTAGAGGATGAAAAAAGTTATAATTTTTTTAAAGATTTGGGTATTGATTATATTCAGGGGTTTATTGTAGGAAAACCAGTAAAGGAGATTGTTAAGTGAGATATGGTGAAAAAGAGATAAAAGAGTTTGATATAACAAAAGAGGAAAACTTTTGGCCAAATAATCATAAAAACAGCTATACTATTAAGATAACTTTGCCTGAATTTATGTGTAGATGTCCAAGAAGTGGATATCCAGATTTTGCAACTATCTATCTTGAGTATATCCCAAATAAAAAGGTAGTAGAGTTAAAAGCTATAAAACTCTATATAAACTCTTTTATGGATAGATATATCTCTCATGAAGATAGTATAAATGAGATTTTTAATACCTTATATAGTTTATTAGAGCCAAAATATATGAAAATAGTTGGGGATTTTAATCCAAGAGGCAATGTCCATACTGTCATAGAGAGAGAAGAAGATGTTAGATGTAAAATTAATTGAGTACTTTTTTACAGCTGCTTCTATCCAAAGATGGAATGATTATCCAAGGATGATAGAGTTAGTTGAACTTGATAAACAGGCTCATAAATTTATCATAGCATACTTTATAGCAAAGTTAGAAGATAGTGTTGATTATAGAGCTTTGATTGAGGCAGGTATTTTTGAATTTTTAAGAAGAGTTGTTGTAACTGATATTAGACCAGATGTCTTTCACAAAGCTTTGATGCAAAAAAAAGATGAGATAAACTCTTGGGTTATTAAAAACTTAAAAGATTCTATAAAAGATATAGATAATGGTAATTTTTTAAAGAGATTTGAAGAGTATCTATTAAATGATAAGCTCTATAAAAAAGAGAGATTTATTTTAAAAGCTGCATCATATCTTGCTACAAAGTGGGAGTTTTCTATCATCTATCAAACAAGTTCATTCTTAAGTGATATAGATAAAACAAAAGTTGCAGTTGAAGAGGAGATAGAGGATTATTATGAACTTATAGGAGTAAGAAAGATTGCTCTTGGAAAAAAATTAGCCCACCTTATAGATATAAGTGGAAGACTTAGATTTCAAAAAAGATGGGCTCAAACTCCACGAATCCCAAATACCTCTGTCTTAGGACATATGCTAATAGTCGCATTTTTGGGATATTTTTACTCCTTAGAGATAGAAGCTTGTTCAAAAAGGGTGGAAAATAACTTTTTTTGTGCCCTGTTTCATGATCTACCTGAAGCTCTTACTAGAGATATAATTTCACCTGTTAAATACTCTGTAAGTGGACTTGATGATATTATTAGTGAGTATGAGATAAGAAAAATTGAGGATGAAATACTTCCTCTTGTACCAAATAGTTTTAAAGAGGAGTTTAAATATATCCTTGGAATATTTGATGGTAAGAAGGATGAATTTGCAAATAAAATAAAACATGAAGGGATAATAAAAGAGGTAAAAGAGACAAAAGATTATAATGAAGATAGATTTCATACAATAGATGGTAAAGCTTTAAAAGCTTGTGATAGAGTAGCAGCTTTTATAGAGGCGACTCTCTCTATATCTTATGGGGTTAAATCAAAAGAGTTAATTAGTGGAAAAAAAGAGATAGTAAAAAGATTGAGACAAAATCACACAATTAATGGAGTAAATTTTTATAAACTAGCAACTGATATAGAGGAGTATTTTAAAGAGTAAAGCACTTCTCCTCAGATGGCTGCGGCACATAAATATATAGGGTGCTCTGCTGCGTTCCCGCCCTGAAGCATTGTCCTATAGATCTATTGCACAGGTCTGAAGAGAAGCACTGTAATTATATCAAAAAAGAGGTTAATGTGATATTAAAAAAGATAAAAAATAGTATCTACTCCTTTTTTAGAGAGTTTCTTGTTTTTCATCATAGCTCACTAGAGTTTCGTGCAAAACTTTTAGCTTCAATGATAAGTGTAAAAAGTAGCATTGATGAGTGTGAAAAAGATACATTAAAGAGCATTGCAAAAGAGATATATAAAGATGATGAAAATAGAGCTGAGATTCTTATCAATACGACTTTAGAGTATGTTAAAAAAGTTATAGAGATGAATGGGTTGTATGTGGATGATTTGATACTTGATATTGATAAAAGTTTAAAAAAATATCCAAAATTTTACAAAAAAATTGATTTGAAAAAATTAGAAAAATTTTTAAAGTGTAAAGCTACTACTGAAGAGAAACTTTTAAGGCTTAGAATAGTTGAATATTTCAAAAAAGAGTTGGAATATAAAGGTCTTTTAAAAGATGAAAATAGTTAAAAGTTTTCTTCTTTTTCTTCTTTTTACTATCTCTCTTTTCTCCTATGATAGATACAATATTTTAGTACTTCACTCCTATCATAAAGGTTATAAATGGAGTGATGATATTTCACAAGCGATAGAGGATAATTTTAAAGATAATCCAAGTATCAATATAACCACACTCTATATGGATGCTAAAAGGATAGAAAATGACTCATATTATGATAAATTGTATGAGCTTTATAAAGAGGAGTTTAAATATACTACATTTGATGTCATTATAGCAGTTGACAATAATGCACTTGAATTTTTGACAAAATATAGAGATAAAATTTTTCAAAATAGTGATATAGTATTTTGTGGTATCAATAACTTTAGTCAAAAGATGATAAATTTTCCAAATTTTAGATATAGAGTAACAGGAGTTGTAGAAAATGTTGATATAAAAAAAAATATAGAGTTGATTACCAAAATGATTCCATATCTCAATAAAATACTCATCATTAGTGATGAGTCAAAAAGTGGTCTTAGTATCAAAAAAGATATATTTAAAATCATGAAAAACTACTTTTATCTTAACTATGAGTATCTTGATATGTTTGATTTACAAGGTATTAAAAAAATTGTCAAATCACTTAAAAAACATGATGCTATCTTGTATGTTTTTCACCAAAGAGATAAATCTGGAAAATATTTTACATATAAAGACTCATTAAAGGAGGTTTCATCTGTTAGTAAAGTTCCAATTTTTGGTCTTTGGGATTTTGATATGGGGTATGGGATAGTAGGAGGGGCACTTCTAAATGGATACTCTCAAGGTCAAGAGGCTGCAAAGATGGTAAAAAGGATTTTAAATGGAGTTGAGCCTAAAAATATCCCTATTTTAACAAAAAGTACTTCAAAATATATTTTTGATTATAATTTATTAAAAAAATACCAACTAAAGATACCAAAAGAGATAGAGGGTGAGGCTTTGATCTTAAATCAACCAAAATCTATCTACGAAGAGCATAAAAATATTATTTGGATATTTAGTTTAGTTTTATTATTTTTAATGTTAGTAAGTATTATTTTGCTTGTGAATATCGCCAAAAAAAACAGAGCAGAAAAGAGACTTCAAGAGCAGTTAAAATTTTTAGAAGTTTTGATAGAGACTATTCCAAACCCTATCTTTTACAAAGATAAATCTGGGAAATATTTAGGATGTAATAAGGCTTATGCCCAGTTTATAGGTGTAGAAAAAGAGAAAATTATAGGAAAAACAAGCTATACATTTTTTACAAATTTTGTAGCAAGTCAAAATACTAAAAGAGATCAAGAGCTACTTAACTCACTAAAAAATGATATCTATGAGACAACACTCTACTCAAAGGATGGAAAATTTGCAAAACAGGTTATCATAAGTAAAGCCCCCTTCTATCTTAGTGATAATAGTGTAGGAGGAATTGTATGTGTTATAGATGATATTACTGAAGTTACTCAACAAAAACAGCTCTTAAATCAACAGGCAAAACTGGCTGAAATGGGTGATATGGTTGCAGCTATTGCCCATCAATGGAATGAGCCTTTAGTAGAGCTTTCAGCTATTGTTCAAGATTTGCAAATGAACTTTTTAGATGGTAGCATTGATAAAGATCAAGTTGAAGAGTTTGTAAAAGACTCCATGGTACAGATACAATATATGTCAAATACTATAAAAGATTTTAGAAATTTTTTAAAACCTACAAAAAAGAAGAAACTATTCTCTTTGCAAAAGGCTTTTAAAGAGATTTATGAAATTATAGGAAAACAGATATTTTATGCTAATATTGAGTTAAATTTTATAGTTGATAATAAAATAGATGATATCATGATATATGGCTATGAAAATGAGTTTAAACAGGTTTTACTAAATCTTATAAATAATGCTAAATCAAAAATAATCAATCTAAAACAAAAAAATAAAAAATTTCTCCTTCAAATAGTAGCATCCAAAAAAGAGAGTATTATAGTAAAGGTTAGAGATAATGCTGGTCATATAGATAAAAATATTATAGAGTCAATATTTGACCCCTATTTTACTACCAAAAAAGATGGTACAGGTCTTGGACTTTATGTAGCAAAAATTATTATAGAGGATAAAATGCAAGGTAAAATTAGTGTTCAAAATGTAGCTAGTGATATAGTAGAATTTACCTTAGAGTTGCCAAAGAGTAAGGATATTTAGATGAAGATACTACTACTAGAAGATAATAAAAGACTTAATAGAATTATTACTAAAAGATTGATATTGGAGGATTTTGAGGTTGATTCCTTTTTTGATGGGCAAAAGGCTTTTGAAGCAGTTGGGAATGGATATAGCTGTTATATTCTTGATATAAATGTACCAAATATAGATGGGGTAGAGATACTTAAAAATATAAGAGAGTATTTTCCAAATGTACCAGTTATTATCATTAGCTCTACAGTTGAACTAGAGATGATAAAAGATGCCTATGATATTGGGTGTGATGATTATATAAAAAAGCCATTTTTTATCGATGAATTGATTATAAAGATAAAAAAATTATGTAATATCGATAAAAATATTATCAAAATAGATGAACACTTTTATTATGATATAAAAGAGCATTCACTCTATAAAGATGGAAAAAAACTAGAACTTTCAAAAAAAGAGAAACTACTTTTAGAGCTATTTGTAAGTTACAATGGCAAACTTGTAACTTATGAGAGAATAGAGAGTTTTGTATGGGAGGGGGAGCTAACTACAATTGACTCCATAAGAGCACTAGTAAAGAGAGTTAGAAAAAAACTTCCAAAAAATTGTATAAAAACAGAAATTAATCAAGGATATAGATTTTTTGTCATATAGATGTCATATAAAAGTGCTAAAATTATCACAAACAAATTTTTAAAAGGAGTTTATATGAAGTTTTTATCGACTACACTTAAGAGTGCAGCAGTTGCAGCCTTGGCAGTTAGTATGAGTATAGGTGCAACAAGTGCAAAGGTATATCACTGGAAACTTGCTATGACATGGCCGACAAATTTGCCACCATTTAGTGATACGGTTTACAAATTTGCCGATGATGTCAAAAAGATGAGTAACGGTCAGCTTATCATTAGAGTTGACTCTAAAAACAAACATAAGTCTCCATTTGGTATCTTTGATATGGTAAGAGCTGGACAGTATGAGATGGGACATACTGCATCTTACTACTATAAAGGTAAAGATCCAAATACTATGTTTTTTACTACTATGCCATTTGGTATGACTGCACCTGAGCAGTGGGCATGGTTCTACTATGGAAACGGTATGAAGTATATGGAAAAAGTATATAACAAGTACAATATCATGGCATTTCCAGGAGGTGCAACAGGAAATCAAATGGGCGGATGGTTTAGAAAGCCTATCAACTCTTTGGCTGATTTAAAAGGTCTAAAGATGAGGATTCCAGGACTTGCTGGAGAGATTATGGCAAAACTTGGTGTAACAGTTACCAATATAGCTCCTGGTGAACTTTATACTTCACTTGAGAGAGGAAATATTGATGCATTAGAGTGGGTTGGACCTGGAATGGATATAAGAATGGGATTTCACGAAATTGCAAAATACTACTATACAGGATGGCATGAACCTGCAACCTCTTTGACATATTTTATCAACAAAAGAAAGTGGGATAAACTTCCTGATAACTTAAAAGCTATAGTAAAAGATGCTATGAAAGCAAATGCATTTGATATGTATGTTCAAAACTATGATATGAGTGCAAGAGCTTGGAAAAAGATGATAGAGAAGTATCCTCAAATCAAGATAAAAACATTCCCTAAAGAGGTGTTTAAAGCTATGAAAAAAGCAAATGATGAAGTTTTAGCAAAATATTCTGCTAAAGATCCTCTATTTAAAGAGATTTTACAAGATCAAAGAGAGTATTTGAAAATGGTTAGAGAGTGGACAAAAATGTCTGACTTCCTATACCTAAAAGCAAATATGTATAATCAAGAGTAAGATCTTAATTCTCCCCTTTTTAAGGGGAGAAAACTACTTAAAAATAGGAAAATAAAAAATGGACAAATTAGTAAAAGCGGAGATAATTTTTGATAAGATTATCGATAAAATAGGCAAACTATGTGCATATTTGATGCTTTTGATGATGATAAATGTATTTTATGATGTTGTCATGAGATATATCTTTAGAGAGGGCTCAATTGCTATGCAAGAGTTGGAGTGGCATATTTTTTCGGTAATCATACTCCTTGGAGTTTCATATACTCTAAAAGAGGATGGACATGTTAGAGTGGATGTCTTATATGATAAGTGGAGTCCCAAAACTCAAGCCATTATAAATATAGTAGGAGTTATACTCTTTTTATGGCCTTTATCTCTACTTATAGCTTGGGGTTCTATTGATTTTGTGAAAGAGTCGTTTGAAATGCATGAGATAAGCGGAGATCCGGGAGGCTTAACTCATAGATGGATATTAAAAGCTCTCATTCCTTTTTCCTTTGTGCTTCTTATCTTTGCAAGTATCGGTTTTATCATCAAAAATATCAATGTATATAGAGGTTATAGTAGAGTTAAAACTAAAGAGGATGAGATAAAAGAGGCTATTAAAGAAGGAGGGATAGAGTAATGATAGGAATTACTATGTTTTTTACCGCCCTTGTGATGCTTCTTTTGGGATTTCCTGTTGCATTTACATTTGGAGCGGTATCAGTATTTTTTGGTATGGCGGCAGGATTTTTGACAATTATTCCTGATGGTGGAACTATGATAGAGGCTTGGGAAGAGGGTATCAATATGTTTGCAATGATGCCTCATCGTATATGGTCTATTATGACAAATACAATTTTGATGGCAATACCTCTTTTTATCTTTATGGGTATAGTTTTACAAAAAAGCAAACTTGCTGAGAGACTACTAGAATCTATGGGATTTTTATTTGGTGAAGTAAGAGGTGGAGTTGCTATAAGTACAGTTTTAGTTGGAGCATTACTAGCAGCTAGTACAGGAGTTGTTGGAGCTAGTGTTATTGCTATGGGTGTTATATCACTTCCTGTTATGCTTAAATATAATTACTCAAAACCTTTAGCTTGTGGTACTATATGTGCAGCAGGAACTTTGGGACAGATCATTCCTCCCTCTATTGTTTTGATCATCTTAGGAGATGTATTTCAAATACCTGTAGGGGACCTTTTTAGACAAGCTTTTGGTCCTGGATTTTTACTAGTAGCAGCTTATGTGGTATATATACTTGTCATATCATTTATAAAAAAAGATGTAGCACCTCCTATAAAACTTGAAGGAAATACCGGAACTAAAATGCAGCAGATTTGGGGAGCATTAAAAGCGATACTTCCACCATTAACTCTTATCATAGTAGTTTTAGGCTCTATCTTTGCAGGTATTGCAACTCCAACAGAGTCTTCAGCAGTAGGCAGTGTGGGTGCAATTATTTTAGCCATAATGTATAAAAAATTCTCTTGGAAGATTTTAGAAGAGGCTGCAATAGAAAGCTCAAAAACAACAGCTATGGTTTTTGGCATTTTAATAGGTGCAACAGCATTTTCTATGGTATTTACTTATACTGGAGGAGATATACTTATAGAAAACTTTATGACTCATCTACCTGGACAAAAGTGGGGATTTGTCATACTATCTATGCTTATTATCTTTATACTTGGTTTTTTTATAGATTTTATTGAGATTTCATATATCATTGTGCCTATACTTGTTCCTATAGCTGATACTATAGGCATCAATCCAATGTGGTATGCGATTTTAATAGCTATGAATTTACAAAGCTCATTTTTGACTCCGCCATTTGGCTTTAGCCTCTTTTATCTAAAAGGAGTGGCACCGCCTTCGGTAAAAACGATGGATATCTATAGGGGTATAGTTCCATTTATCATTATCCAAATGGTGATATTGGGTATTGTTATAATATATCCGGGATTTTTCGGAATGCATTCATGAGTGATAAAACAGTTGGACTGTTTATTCCCTGTTATATAGATGAGATTTATCCAAAAGCAGCCTTAGCAACTCTAAGGTTGCTTGAAAAATTTAACTTCAAAGTAGAGTATCCGTTAGAGCAAACTTGTTGCGGTCAACCAATGGCAAATACAGGCTGTGCAAAAGATACTAAAAAATTAGCTCTTAGGTTTATAGATATATTTCATAAATATGACTATATAGTAGCTCCAAGTGCTAGTTGTGTTTCAATGGTAAAAAATCACTATGAAGATTTTATTGAGGCAGATAAAAGATATAAAAAAGTTCAAAACTCAATATATGAGATATGTGAATTTTTAACTGATGTTGTAAAAGTAAAAGAGCTTGATAGTAGTTTTCCCCACAAAGTAGGATTTCATCAAAGTTGCCATGGACTAAGAGAGCTACATCTTGCAACCCCTAGTGAATTAAATGAACCATACTACTCAAAACCTCTAAAACTTTTAAAAATGGTAAAAGATATACAGATAGTAGAGCTTAAAAGGCCTGATGAGTGCTGTGGATTTGGCGGAACTTTTAGTATAAATGAGCCTGAGATATCTATACAAATGGGAAAAGATAGAGTGCTAGATCACTTAAATGCAGGTGCTAAGTATATAGTAGGATATGATAGCTCCTGTCTAATGCACTTAGAGGGTATCATAAAAGCTAATGCTTATAATATAAAAATTTTGCATATTGCCCAAGTTCTTGCCGGAGTAACTGATGAAACACTTACATTTTAAAAATAGGCATAACAATGAAAATAAGCTAAGAGCCAAGAGCTTAAGGCTTCTGGTCTCTGGTCTCTGGTCTCTGGTCGCTAAATCCAAAGGATTTCCAGATGAGTCATAGGCAAAAAGCAAAAGAGTTTTTAAGCGATAGCAAATTTGCCTCTTGGCAAGATGAAGCTTTGTGGTTTGTTCGTCTTAAAAGAGATAGTGCCATAAAAGAGGTAAAAGAGTGGGAAGAGTTACGAGAGAGTGCCTCTAAAATAAAACAAGAGACATTAAATAATCTTGAAAAATATCTAAAAGAGTTTGAAAAAAATGCCTCCAAAAATGGCATAGTAGTCCACTATGCAAAAGATGCTCTTGAGCACAACAAGATAGTTTATAAAATCTTAAAAGAAAATGGTGCTAAAAGAGTAGTAAAAAGCAAATCAATGCTAACTGAGGAGTGCCATTTAAATCCCTTTTTGGAGCATAAAGGTATAGAGGTAGTTGATACTGATTTAGGCGAGAGAATTATTCAGCTAAGAGGTGAAAAACCAAGCCATATAGTACTTCCTGCAATCCATCTAAAAAAGGAGCAAGTAGGTAAAACTTTTGAAAAATATCTTAAAACAAGCAAGGGAAATAGTGATCCAAAATATTTAACAAGGGCTGCAAGAGAGCATTTAAGAGAGAAGTTTTTAAGCTCAGATGCCGCGATAACAGGAGTAAATTTTGCCATAAGCGAGAGCGGAAGTTTTGTAGTATGCACCAATGAGGGTAATGCTGATATGGGAACAGCATTAACTAAACTTCATATAGCTTGTATGGGCATAGAAAAAATCATACCTAAAGTTGAAGACCTTGGAGTTTTTACTAGGCTTTTAGCTAGGAGTGCAACCGGTCAAGCTATCACTACTTATACATCCCACTATACAAAACCAGCTTATAATTGTCAAATCCATGTAGTCATAGTTGATAATGGAAGAAGAGATATACTCTCTAAAAAGGAGTATATCAACTCTTTAAAATGTATAAGATGTGGAGCATGTATGAATACATGTCCTATCTATAGAAGAAGTGGGGGACATAGCTATCCATATATCATTCCAGGACCCATTGGCTCACTTTTAGGCTCAAATAGAGACTTAAAACATTATGGAGATACAGCTTTTGCCTCAACACTTTGTGGAAGTTGTAATAATGTTTGTCCCATAAAGATAGATATAACTAATCAACTCTTAGCCTATAGAAAAGAGTATGTAAACAGAGGCTATCTAAGTCCCTTTAAAAAAAGAGCTTTAAGTTTAGCAGCATCAATTTTTTCAAATGCGACTTTAACAAGTTTAAGTTTTAAAGTTTCAAGAGTTGTACTTCCTTTATTGCCAAAAAGTTTGAATCTTTGGGGAGAGGGTAGAGAGCTACCTAAATTTGCAAAAAAGAGTTTTAAAAAAATGTATAAAGATGGGGTAATTCGTGATTCGTGATTAGTGATTCGTGATTAGTGATTAGTGATTCGTGATTCGTGATTCGTGAAAGGATAGGGATGATAGAGGAGTTTAAAAAATCTTTAGAAAGAGCTGGTGGTAGGGCTTTTGAGATAGATAGAGATGAAGTTATACTTAAGATAAAAGAGCTATTTGGAGATGATAAGAAGATAGTATCATATATAAAGGAATGCAAAGCAAAAAATATAGATGAAAAAACTCTAAAATCTCCTCATGATTTAAAAGATATAGATATAGCTATAGTGCAAAGCTCTTTTGGAGTTAGCGAAAATGGTGCTATATGGTGTGAGGATAAAGATATAGAGTTTAGGGCTATATTTTTTATCACAAAAATACTTATAGTGATACTAAAAAAAGAAAATATCGTTAAAAATATGCACAAAGCTTATGAAAAATTAAACTTATCCTCAAGTAATTTTGGCATCTTCATAAGTGGTCCCTCAAAAACTGCCGATATAGAACAATCTTTAGTCATAGGAGCTCATGGAGCTATAGAGCATATAGTTTTTTTGGTGTAATATTATCCTTGATTTAACCCAAATTTTATAAGGGATATAAAGTATCTACAACTTCTTAAACTATCACTTTTCTGCCTTGATGATTATCATTTTAAGATACTATTTTTTAAGATATAATTCATCATATTTTCTACACCTATTTACAAAAAGGTATCTGATGCTTACAGAAGTTTTAAAGCGAGATGGCACTACTGAGGAGTTTTTACCCTACAAGATAGAAGATGCGATAAAAAAGGCTTTCAAAAGTGAAAATACTACATATGACAGAGCTGTTTTTTTAAATGTTTTAGATAAAATAAAGCATAAAAGAGTTGCTGCTGTTGAAGATATACAAGATTTAATCGAGCATGAACTTTATAAAGCTAGATACTTTGAGGTGATGAAGTCTTTTATGCAGTATCGCCTTATTCACAAGATGCAAAGAGAGCATATCTTAGGACTAAATGAAGATACTACCTATATAAATTGTACCCAAACCATAGAGGAGTATATAGATAAAGTTGATTGGAGGATAAATGCTAACTCCAATACTGGCTATTCAAATGCAGGTCTAGTCAATAATAGTGCTGGTAAAATTATAGCAAACTATTGGCTTGATAAGATCTATTCAAAAGAGGAGGGTTATGCCCATAGAAATGGGGATTATCACATTCATGATCTTGACTGTCTTACTGGATATTGTGCAGGGTGGAGTTTAAGAGTTTTGCTTGATGAGGGGTTTAATGGAGTAAGAGGAAGGGTTGAGAGTAAAGCTCCAAATCATTTTAGAGAAGCTTTAGGACAGATGGCAAACTTTTTAGGTATTTTACAAAGTGAGTGGGCTGGAGCCCAAGCTTTTAGTAGTTTTGATACATACTTAGCACCCTATGTTTTTAAAGATAAACTCTCTTTTAAGGAGATAAAAAAGGCTATAAGAAGTTTCGTTTACAATCTAAATGTACCAGCAAGATGGGGTCAAAGCCCATTTACCAATATTACGATAGATTGGACGGTACCAAGCGATCTAAAAGATCAAATTCCTACAAAAAATCAGATCCATCTTTTTAGAGATATAGATGATAAAGAGCTTTTGGAAGTTGCAAAACAAAGAGGTATTAAAAATCTAACAGATATGACATATAAGCATTTTCAAAAAGAGATGAATCTTATAAACAAGGCTTATTATGAAGTGATGACCGAGGGAGATAAAACGGGTCAACCTTTTACATTTCCGATACCTACTGTAAATATCACAGAGGATTTTGATTGGTATGGGGAAAATACAGATCTTCTTTTTGAAAATACGGCAAAAATAGGCTCAAGTTACTTTCAAAATTTTATAGGAAGTCAATATATTAGAGATGAAAATGGTAATTTAGTTGAAAATCCTGAAGCTTATAAGCCAGGTGCAGTTAGAAGTATGTGTTGTAGGCTCCAGCTAGACCTTAGAGAGCTTTTAAAAAGGGGTGGTGGTCTTTTTGGAAGTGCAGAGATGACAGGAAGTATAGGTGTAGTTACTATAAATGCCGCAAGACTTGGCTATCTATATAAAGATGATAAAGAGGCTCTTTATAAAGAGCTTACAAGGCTTATGGATTTAGCAAAGTCAACTTTAGAGAAAAAGAGAGTTTTTATTCAAGAGATGTATGATAGAGGACTCTATCCATATACCAAAAGATACCTTCCGGGATTTAACAACCACTTTTCAACTATCGGAGTAAACGGTATCAATGAAATGATAAGAAATTTTACAGATGATAAAGATGATATTACTACAACTTTTGGAACTAATTTTGCTTTGGAAATGTTAGAGTTTATGAGAGAGAGATTGAAAACTTATCAAGAGGAGACAGGTAACTTGTATAATCTTGAAGCTACTCCTGCAGAGGGTACTACTTATAGATTTGCTAAAGAGGATAAGAAGAGATACCCAGATATTTTACAGGCTGGTTTTGGAAAAAATATATACTATACAAACTCATCTCAACTACCTGTAAACTATACAGAAGATCCCTTTGAAGCTTTAGATATGCAAGATGAACTGCAGTGCAAATATACAGGTGGAACTGTTTTACACCTCTATATGAGTGAAAAGATAAGCTCACCCGAGGCTTGTAGAAAACTTGTAAAAAATGTTATAAGCAATTACAGATTGCCGTATATCACGATAACTCCTGTCTTTTCAGTATGTGAAAAACATGGGTATTTAAGTGGAGAGTATGAATATTGTCCATATTGCGATGAAGAGTTGATAAAAGAGATGGAAGAGGGAAAGGTTTAGGATTTAGCTTTAACCCAAATTTTGCAATAGACTTCATTACATTAGCACATATCATTGAAGTTATAGGCACTTAAAAAAGTTTTGACTTAACACCAAGTAGATAAGCCTTCAACTTTTTTAAAAGCCTCTAATCTTCAAGCATAAGCACTACTGTAACAAATTCTATTGTAAAATTTGGGTTTAATAATAAATTAAGGAGAAAAAATGACAAGAGAAGAGATACTAGAAAAATTAAAAGATAGAAGAACAAAATGTACTGTATATACTAGAGTTATGGGTTATCACAGACCTGTTGAAAGCTTTAATATAGGCAAAAAAGGCGAACACAAAGAGAGAAAGCACTTCAAAGAAAATCCCACTATAACTTTACAAAATTGTGCATAAGATACTTTATGACATCACCAAATTTAGCATACTAGATTATGAAGATCATTTAAGTGCTATATTGTGGTTTGGTGGATGCAACATGAGATGTCCCTACTGCCACAATGCAGATATAGTCTTTGGAAAAAATAGTATCCAAAAAGAGGAAGCTATCAATTTTTTAAAAAGTAGAATTGGCAAACTTGAAGCTGTAGTTTTTAGTGGTGGAGAGTGTACCTTGTATAAAGAGCTACCCACCTTAGCAAAAGAGATAAAAGAGTTTGGTTTTAAGATAAAAATTGATACCAATGGAACAAACCCTGCTCTTTTAAAAGAGATGGTAGAGAGAAATTTAGTAGATTTTATCTCACTTGATTTTAAAGCCCCCAAAGAAAAGTATATATCTATCACATCAAATAAAGAGTTTTCATCATTTTTAGAAACTCTAAAATATCTTATCCAAAAAGGGCAAGATTTTGAAGTAAGAACAACTGTTCATACTGATATTTTAGATGAAAATGATATAAATAGTATCATAAAAGAGTTGCATTCTTTTGGTTTTAAGGGTAAATATTTTATCCAAAACTATATGCATCAAGATAAGATTTTAGGAGATTTAAAAGAGCAAAAAAGAGCTCTAAATAGGGATAAAATTATCTCAAATCTTATCAATATTAATTTTAGAAATTTTTAGAATTTCCCCTATCTTTTAAGCTTTTGTTAGATATAATAGAGCTATCGTGATACAAACGAGGTTGAGCAATGAATATAAAAGAAAAATTTGAAAAAGATAGACAAAGATATATCACTGCTTTGGTTTTGATAGCAGTAGTTACTCTTGTTGGAGTGATAGATAAATTTTTTATAACTTGGCTATTTTTAGGTATTGCCTATATGTTTGCTATACATGAGAGTATCAATCTTTTTAAGATAAAGAGTAATATTTTGTACTCTTTGGCTTTAATTGTTTGGTTTGTAGCACTCTTTTATCCAAATCCAGATGACCTCTCCTTTTTAACTCTCATCGTTGCTATATCGGTAATGCTTTATGAAAAAAGGGTTGATTTTAAGCTTATTTATCCATTTTTATATCCTATGGCACCATTTTTATTTATTTTAGCACTTTATCATGATTATGGTATGGGCATACTTGTATGGTTAGTTTTGGTGGTTGTTTTTACTGATAGTGGAGCCTACTTTGTAGGCAAAAGCATAGGTAAAAAAAAGTTTTCTTCTATATCTCCTAATAAAACTATAGAGGGTGTTATAGGAGGTATAGCTATAGCCACGATAGTTGGTATCATTTATGGAGTCAATTATGTAGGCTTTTGGCTTGCAACTTTTGTATCTATATTGAGCTCTTTAGCTTCAGTCTATGGTGATCTTTTTGAGAGCTATTTAAAAAGAGAGGCAGGGGTAAAAGATAGTGGCTCTGTATTGCCAGGTCATGGAGGTGTGCTTGATAGAGTGGATGGCTATCTATTTGCAGCAGTTGTAATGGTTATACTTTTAAGAGGCTTGGCATAAGTGATACT
>JALVXV010000037.1 GCA_027038235.1 Campylobacterales bacterium
AGTAGGTGTTGAGGATATAGATGTCAGCGATATAGATGTACTTATAAGTGGGAGTCAAAAAGCTTTTATGTTGCCTCCAGGTCTTTCTATGATGGGTTTGAGTAAAAATGCAGTTAAAAAGATAGAACAAGGTGGAAAGGGTTACTACTTTAACTTAAATAGTGAACTAAAAAAGCAAAGAGAAAATACAACAGCTTGGACTGCACCCACAACTCTTATTATCGGGCTAAATGCTATGCTTGATAATATATTTGATATGGGCTTGGATAAATTTTATAAGCAAACAAAACTTAGAAGCAAAGCATCTAATGAAGCTTTAAAAGCTATAGGGTTTAAAATATTTCCTAAAACTCCAGCGACCGCTATGAGTGCGATATATCATGAAAAAGCTAATCAGATAAGAAAAGTACTAAAAAACAAGTATGAAGTAAATATCGCCGGTGGTCAGGATCATTTAAAAGGAAAACTTTTCAGGATAAACCACATGGGGCTTATAAAACCTTATGAAACTGCTTGGGTATTAAATGCTTTGGAGCTTATCTTAGACGAATTAGGCGAAAGAGAGTATGATGGAACAGCTAATAGGGTCTTTAGCCTATATGAAAAAGGGTGAAGGTAGAAGGATGAAGGTTGAAGGAAAGAGCTTGAGTTTTGCTCAAGCTAAAAGCTCTAAGCTCTATGCTCTAAGCTCTAAGCATAGACCGAAGGTCGTAACATGATATATGAACATGAGATACCAAAAGGCAGTAAACTTTACTTTGGCAAGAGTGCAAAGCTAAAAAGAGAGATAGAAAATCTTGCCGGTCAAATTTTGGAAGAGTTTGGATATGAAGAGATAGTAACCCCTTTTTTCTCTTATCATCAAACAAATAGTATATCTGAAAAAGAGCTTATAAGATTTAGCGATGAGAAAAATCATATTCTCTCTTTAAGAGCTGATAGTACACTTGATGTCGTAAGGCTTATCACTAAAAGAGTTGGACGAAGTGTAGAGCATGATAAGTGGTTTTATATTCAACCTGTCTTTAGATATCCAAGTAGTGAAATTTATCAAGTAGGGGCTGAACATATAGGCTCAAGTGATTTAAAAGAGCCTATTTTGATTTCACAAAAGATTTTTGAAAAACTAGGACTTTTTGTAAATTTACAAATATCCAATATAAAAATACCGAAAATCATCTCAAAAGAGCTTGGTATAGATATCTTTGTTTTTGAAAAAGGTAACATTGAAGAGATACTCTCATTTGATATAGAGTGGCTAAGCAAATTAGCATATTTGCAAGATCCTGAAGATATTGATGAGGTTATAAAAATAGTTCCCAAGAGTTTAAAAGATGAATTAACAAAGGTAAAAGAGCTTTGTGATAAAATTGAGTATAAAAAGATAATTGTTGCACCGCTATATTATGCTAAGATGAGATATTATGATGATTTGTATTTTAGATTTTTTGAAGGTAATGAAACTCTTGGAATGGGTGGAAGTTACACTTGGGAGAGTTTAAGGGCAGTTGGATTTGCCGGATATATTGATGCCATAATAGAGATAAAGGAATGTAATTAATGAATAAAGCTGATATGATAGTAGGAATCCAGTGGGGAGACGAGGGTAAAGGCAAGATTGTAGATATGCTTGCACAAAAGTATGAAGTGGTTGCAAGATACCAAGGAGGACATAATGCTGGTCATACTATAGTGGTAGGCGATAAAAAACTTGCCCTTCATCTTATACCATCTGGAGTTTTGAACAAAGATGCCATAAATATCATAGGAAATGGAGTGGTGGTATCTCCAAAAGCTTTGATGGATGAAGTTAAAAAAAATGGATTTGATGATTTAAAAGGGAGACTCTTTATAAGTGATAAAGCCCATATGATTTTAAATTTTCACCAAGAGATAGATATAGCAAGAGAGAGATTAAGAGGGGCTAAAGCTATAGGCACTACCGGAAAAGGTATAGGCCCTGCATACTCACTAAAGATAGAGCGAAATGGGCATAGACTAGGGGAGCTTAGAGATGTTGATAGGCTAATCTCATCACTTATGGGCTATTTTGAGACAAACAGAGTCTATTTTGAAGCTCTAAAGATAAAGATACCAAATGCTAAAGAGTTAAAAGATGAATTAGAGCTTTATGCTGAGTTTTTAAAACCATTTTTATGTGATACCACTCATCTTATATGGAGTGAACTTGAAAAGGGAAAAAGGATCTTGCTTGAGGGTGCTCAAGGTACACTTTTGGATATAGATCATGGAACATACCCTTTTGTAACTAGCTCCAATACCATAAGTGCAGGAGCTTGTACAGGGCTTGGGCTAAATCCTAAAGATATAGGAAAGATAATAGGTATAGTAAAAGCCTACTCTACAAGAGTAGGAAATGGTCCTTTTCCTACTGAAGATAGTGGCAAAGATGGAGAGCTTTTGGGCAAAAAGGGGCATGAATTTGGTACAACTACAGGAAGAGCAAGAAGATGTGGGTGGTTTGATGCGGTTGCTTGTAGGTATGCTAGTAGGATAAATGGGTGTGATGAATTGGCCTTAATGAAACTTGATGTACTTGATGGCTTTAAAAAGATAAAGGTGTGTGTTGCTTATGAGATAGATGGCAAAGTTACAAAAGATTTTCCAACTGATTTAAGTGGCATAAAGCCTATTTATAAGGAGTTTGAGGGATGGGATAGAGTTGAGGGTGTAGATCAATATGATAAATTACCCAATAATGCAAAAAAGTATATAAAGGCTATTGAGGAGTTAGTAGGCACAAAGATCAGTATCATTTCAACTAGTCCTGATAGGAAAGATACCATCATTAGGTAACTTGATGATAAAAACAAAATATACTCAACTTGTAAAGGTTAAAAAGCAAAGAGTTGATACTATAGAAAATGAGATTGCAATTTTAAATTCAAAAAGAGAGTCTATAAAAAATGAGATAGATAGATTAGCTTTGCAAATTAGTTCGTTACAAAAGCCAAAAGATGGGAAGTTTGGGATTTTTTTATCTGTAAGTTACTCATTTGGTAAGCTACACTCTTTAAAAAAGAGTAAAGAGGAGGTTTTAAGCCAAAAAGAGAGTGAATTGCATAGAAAACAAGAGGAGTACAAGGTAGCTTTGATGGATTATGAAAAGATAAAGTATCTTGAAGATTTGCTAGTTGGGAAAAAACTTGATAAAATAAAAAAGGATGAACAAAAGTTATTGGATGAATTATCTCAAACAGTCTATAAAAGGAGAATTTTGTGAGGATTTTACTCCCTTTGGTCTTTATCGCTATATCCCTTTTTTCAGCAAATAGTAGCAGTGTTTATGAGTGCAATCAAATCTTTGAACAAAGAAAGGCTGAACTAAGTTCAAAAATAGAGAAAATTGATGAGGCTAGAGAGGCTTTAGAGGCTTTAAGGGCAGCAACAAATGCTTTGCTTGATAGAAAAAAGAGAATGTTACAAGAAAAGGAGATAGATATAAATGCAACACTTAAAAAAATTGATAAGAAAGAGAAAAATATCGAAAATATGATAGCTAAAAATAGAGAGCTTTTAAAGGCTATCAAAGAGGCAAAAGATGATAAGATAAGCCAAACATACTCAAAGATGAAAGACTCAGCCGCAGCAAATATACTATCAAATATGAAAGAGTTTGAAGCGGCAAAGATACTATTTAACTTAAAAGCTAAAAAAATCTCAAAAATAATGGCAAAAATGCCACCAAAGAGAGCATCAAAAATAACAGAAATTTTAGTAAAAGGTCCACCTTTTAAGGAGCAAAAATGATAACTATAAGATTTAATGCATTCTCATTTTTAAAAAATGAGTGTAAAGAAAGAGGGATAGAGTGTCCCAATAAAAATATGCAAATTGATGAAGGTATTAATTTGCACCAATTTATAAAAATTCTTGGATTTGAAGAAAGAGAGATAGAGGGTATTTTTGTTAACCATAAATTAGTACCTTTTGATACAGTTTTAAATGATGGCGATAGAGTAGCCATAGTACCGCCAGGAGGTATACCAAATCATGTAAGGGCATATGTCGGTAATACGGTTTAATATCTTCTTTACTAAAAGTTAGATAAAATATCCACAAATAAGTAATGAAAATATTTATGCTTCATTACTTACAATACTAACACTAAGGTTTGAGCATGAAGATAGGAAAACCACATGCCCCATATATTGCAAATAAAATATCAATAGACTTATTTAATAGTCCATTTATAAAGATGAATATGGGTGTAGAACCTGTAGCAGAGGCTGCTAAAAAACTCATAGAGGATGATATTAAAAAAGAGATAGCACTTGAAGAGAGAGTGTATGAAATCATGGAAGAGAATGAAGATGAGATGGAGTTTATGCAGGTTGATAAGAGAAATATGTTTTGGCTGATTAAAAAGAG
>JALVXV010000038.1 GCA_027038235.1 Campylobacterales bacterium
GGCAAAAGTCCAATAGAGCCACTTATCATACTTGCTTCATCACTTAAAATATCTCCAAAGATATTGCCTGTTAATATCACATCAAACTGTCTAGGGTCTCTCACAAGTTGCATAGAGGCATTATCTACATACATGTGAGTTAACTCAACCTCAGGATACTCTTTTGCTACCTCTTGTGCAGTCTCTCTCCAAAGCTGACTTACCTCTAAAACATTTGCTTTATCGACTGAACATACCTTTTTATTTCGTTTCATTGCTATATCAAAAGCTATCTTAGCTATCCTTCTTATCTCATCTTTTGTATATACCATAGTGTTGTAAGCTCTATCACTTAGCTTCTCTCTAGGCTCACCAAAGTAAATGCCACCAGTTAACTCTCTAACCACCATAAGATCTACACCCTCTACTACCTCTTTTTTTAATGTACTTGCATCAGTTAGTTCATCATATATCTTAACTGGTCTTAAATTTGCAAAGACTCTCAAAGCACTTCTAAATCTCAAAAGTCCAGTCTCAGGCTTTTTATCTCTTGGTAGGTTATCCCATTTATATCCTCCAATAGAGCCAAACAAAACTGCATCACTTTTTAAAGCTCCCTCGACTGTCTCTTTTGGAAGAGGATCGCCTGTAGCATCATAGGCACATCCACCCATAAGATACTCTTTATAACTAAACTCTATATCACACTTTTTACCGACCGCATTTAAAACTTTGATAGCCTCATTTACTATCTCAGGACCTATCCCATCGCCCTTTATAACGGCTATATTGTAACTCTTCATTTAAAAAATCCTTTGGATTAGGCTAAGAGCTAAGAGCATAGAGCCAAGAGCTAAAAAATATTCTAAACTCTTGACATTTAACCCTAAGCTTTTTATTGTTGTTTATATTTTTGAAACATAAGTATTCCATTATGCAGTTTCTGCCATCTTCTCTTTTGCATAATTCATCAACCCACCTGCTGCTATAAGCTCTTGCATAAATGGAGGAATAGCTAAAAAGGTAAAGGTTGTTTTTTTATCAATATCCTCTATCTTTCCCTCTTGCAGGTCTATCTTTATCAAATCACCCTCATCTATCTTATCACACTCTTTTAGCTCAAATATAGGTAGCCCCATATTAAAAGCATTTCTATAAAATATCCTTGCAAATGACTTTGCTACCACTGCTGAAACACCTGCTGCTTTTAGAGCTATTGGTGCATGTTCACGACTACTACCACACCCAAAATTTTCTCCAGCTACTATAATATCTCCTATATTTAACTTTTTTACAAACTGTGGATCTGCATCCTCCATGACATGCTTTGCTAATTCATGGGGATCTGAAGTATTTAGATACCTAGCAGCTATGATAAGATCAGTATCTATATTGTCTCCAAATTTCCAAACTTTTCCAGTTATTACATTCATATATATTTCCTTCAGAGCTAAATTAAGTAGCTATTTTATCAAAAAATAGGTTTAATTAAACTGATATTAACTTATTTTGATATACCATTTCATAAAATAAAAACACAAAGGTTTAAAAATGTCAATATATGTTTTTGGACACACTACACCAGATTCTGATTCTATCATAGGTGCTATATCATTGGCATATTTGAAAAATCAAATATCAAATGAGAAGCATACTCCTACAAGGCAGGGAGAGATTTCACCTGAGACAAAGTTTATACTCGATAAATTTAGTGGAGATTTACCGCTTTTAAAAACTTCTTATAATGGTGAAAAAGTTTATATAGTTGATACTACTGACTTAGCACTTTTGCCAAAAGATATAAAAGATGCTACTGTAGTTGGTGTGGTAGATCACCATAAGCTTGGAGATCTTACTACCTCTACTCCGCTTGAGTGCTGGATAAGACCTGTTGGTTGTTCAAATACCATTATAAAAGAGATGTATGATCACTATGGTATTGAGATACCAAAGAGTATAGCTGGTATGATGATGTGTGCTATTATGAGTGATACAGTTATATTTAAGTCTCCAACTTGTACAGATGAGGATATAAAGGCAGTTGAAGAGTTAGCTAAGATTGCCGAAGTTGAGGATTATAAAGCTCTTGGCATGGAGATGTTTATAGTCAAATCAGCAGTAGAAGGTGCTAGTGCAGATGAACTTATAAAAAGAGATTATAAAGTATTTGATATGGGAGGCAAGAAAGTTGGAGTAGGGCAGCTTGAAGTTGTTGACTTGAGTGTTTTTGATGATAAAAAAGAGATGCTTTTAGAGCAGATGAAAAAGATAAAAGAGCAAAATCATCTTCATAGTATTATACTCTTACTAACTGACATTTTAAAAGAGGGTTCACTTTTGCTTTATGTAGGAGATGATAAGAGCTTGATAAAAAGAGCTTTTGGGAGAGAGCTTGAGGGTAGTGAAGTGTGGCTTGATGGAGTTTTAAGTCGTAAAAAGCAGATCATTCCATTTTTGCAGCCACTTTTTGAGAAATAGATAAGGAATAAATTGAAACCTATAGATTTAAATAACCTCTTTCCTAAAAGGAAGATTGATTTTAAAGAGGATGAGCTTTTTGATGTAGCAGTTATTGGTGGTGGAGTTGTAGGGTGTGCCATTTTTAGAGAGTTTTGTATAAATGGTGCTAAAACTGTTTTAGTTGAGAAAGAAAATGATATACTTGAGGGTGCTAGTAAAGGAAATAGTGCACTTTTGCATACTGGATTTGATGCACCCACAAGAACTTTAGAGCAAAAGTGTGTCCAAAGAGGATATGAAGAGTTTTTAAAGATAAAAGATAAACTCAATCTCGCATTTTTTAATAGCACAGCACTTGTAGTAGCTTGGAGCGATGAGCAACTTTCAAAATTTGATGGAATATTAAAAAAAGGTTTTGATAATGGTGTAAAAGAGCTTGTGCAAATTGGTGCAAAAGAGCTTTTTAAAAAAGAGCCAAACTTAAATACTCATGCAAAAGGTGCTATATTGGTTCAAGGCGAATCAGTCATAGATCCATGGAGTACACCTTTAGCATATCTAAAAGAGGGTGTTTTAAACGGCGGTAAGTTAGCATTTTCTTGCAAAGTTGAAGATGGTGAATTTTTGGGTGATAGCTGGTTACTTAAAACTCCAAGGATAAATATCAAAGCTAAGATAGTCATAAATGCAGCAGGTCTATATGGAGATGAGATAGAAAATATCAAAGAGAAAGATAGTTTTAAAATCATTCCTAGAAAAGGGCAGTTTATAGTCTATGATAAGAGTGCAAATGAGCTTATAAATGCTATCATTTTGCCAGTTCCTACAAAAAGAACAAAAGGTGTGGTAGTTACAAGAACAGCTTTTGGAAATGTTTTAGTTGGACCTACCGCAGAAGACCAAGAGAGCAAAACCGACTCTTCTACTGTAGAAGAGACACTTAAAATGCTAAAAAATAAAGCTGAAGAGATGGTGCCAAAACTAAAATATTGTAATATAACAGCCGCTTTTGCAGGACTTAGACCAGCCTCAGATGAGTCATACTATAGAGTAAAAATAGATAAAGATAAAAGATGGATAACAGTAGGTGGTATTAGATCTACTGGACTGACAGCATCTTTGGGACTTGCAAAATATATCTTTGAAGAGTTAAATGAGAGCTATGAAAAAAAAGAGCCCATAAAGGTAGATGGTGATTTTGTACCAAATATTTCAGAATTTGCTTTAAGAGATTATGAAAAAGAGGGGTATGAAAAGATTATTTGTCATTGTGAATTGGTAACTGATAGAGAGATAAAAAATGCACTTAAAGGTGCTTGTGGGGCAGGAACTCTAGGAGGTTTAAAGAGACGAACAAGAGCAGCTATGGGCAGATGTCAAGGTTTTAACTGTTTAGCAAATGTGGCTGAACTTTGTGAAAAAGAGAGTAAGATATGATAAATGACATTCAAGTAGCCATCATAGGTGGTGGAACTTCTGGGCTATCATGTGCAATAGAGTTAGCAAAACTTGGACTAAAAAGTGAGACAATAGTTTTTGAAAGAGAGGAAAAGACCGGCGGAGCACCAAGACATTGTGGACATAGAGGATTTGGTATAGCTGAGTTTAAAAGACCTCTTACTGGAGATGAGTATGCTGATGAGTTACTAAAGTTAGCTACTAAAAATAGGGTACAGATAAAGACTCTTCACTCCTTGTATAAGATCAAAAAAGATAATATCTTATATTTTTCCACCCCCAATGGTATCAAAAAATATAGAGCTAAAAAGATAATATTTGCTACAGGTGTAAGAGAGAGTCCTAGATCAGCTAGATTAATAAGTGGCACAAGAAGTCCAAATATCATAACCACAGGAGCTTTGCAGAGATTTTTATATATCAATAAAAGAGTTCCTTTTAAAAGTGGAGTGATCTTTGGGAGTGAGGATGTAAGTTTTTCAGCTCTTTGGAG
>JALVXV010000039.1 GCA_027038235.1 Campylobacterales bacterium
CTGAGCTAATGCCCCACGAAAAAAGTTTAGAGCTAAGTGCCAAGAGCTTGGAGCTTTGGTGCTTAAGCTTATGGGATGAAATAATAGCATAAAGTTTATAAATAATATTTTAAAATCTCATCTCTACTTTTAAATGGGGATGCCCTTATAATCTCATCTTCAAAAACAACTTCATAGACTTCATCTTTTTTAGCTTTTGTAAAGGTTAGTATAATTTTTGCAGCTAACTCTTTATCCTTGCTTGTAGCTTTTTTAGATATTTTTGAAAAGGGAGAGGGTAAATCATTGACATCAACTGAGATCATTTTTGAGTTTTCAAGCTCTTTTATCCTTTGATTTTCCTCAGCATTTCTTCCTACTATTAGTTTAATACCCTCTCTTAGTCTTAGGTGTCTGCCGACTTTTAAAAGCTCTATATCTTCACTCTCAAGGTTTTCATATTTTATAAAGTCTCTAAGCTTGTTTGAAAATCTTTCATCAGTGAGCAGACATCCACCTCCAGGACTTTCATAATCCTCAAATCCATACTCTTTAGCAAGTCTTAGTTGAACCTCTCTATTTCGCCCACTAATGCCTAAAAGTTTTTCTCTATCTACCCACCCCTCAAGCTCTGGTTTTGTAGGTTCAAGTAATTTAGCCGAAAGAGGCCTAAGTAGTAGATTTTCTTCTAAGTCATTTGCCAATTTTTTTACCTGCAAAAGTGCATCTTTTCTTTGACTCATTGGTCTTTGGGCTAAGACCTCTCCTGTTATGATAAATTTTGCACCATATTTTGGCATCAAAGCCTTTGCTACTCTTACCATGTTAGCATGACAGTCGATACAGGGATTAAAATTTTTACCATATCCATATTTTGGTGAAAATAGTATCTCTTTGATAAAATTATCTCTGATGTTAACTATCTTAAAATCAGCCCCTACTATATTAGCTCTTTTTTCTAAAATGGCTTTATTATCTTTGGTAGAGCCAAAGCCTGTATCTATAAAAAGGGATACTACATCGATATTTTGCTCTTTCATAAGCTTTATAGCTAACATGCTATCCAATCCACCACTAAAAAGTGCGATACACTTTATATTAGATTTGTTCATACTCTACAATCTCTCCTCTTTTTAGTCTGTAAATCTTATCTTGAATCTTTCTGATTAAAAAACTTTTTTTCTCATAATTTATATCATCTCTTGCTTTTGTACTCTCAAGCCTTAATTGATAATATTTAATAAGCATCATTCTAAGTTGCTTTTTTAACCCCTCTTCATCTAGTTCATTTATATCATCTCTTAATAAAATCCCCTCAAATCCTTGTATATCCTCTTTGCCTATCACCTTTATAATGAGATCTTGATGTACCCTAAATATATCTTCAGCGATATTTTCAAGCACCATATCAAGTAATTTAGGTTTTAAAAGTAGGGTTTTAATGACAGAAAGTTCTGCTAAATCCTCTCTTTTTGTACTTATTGTGCCTTGGGGAGTATAATTTTTTCTATTTTGTATCTTTATAACTCTTTTATCTATTTTTAAAATGGTTGATAGATAGTTTTTGTACTCATCTTGAAGCAAAGGAGAGAGAGTCCTTAAAAACTCTACCCCCTCTTTTAAAGCTTTTTGCTTTTGGAGTGGGTTTTTTAAGTCATATTTATATGCAATTTGCTCTATTACAAAGTTGGCAAATGGTTTTGGCTTATTAAAAAGGCTTTTTAAAGTAGCAATATCTCCATCTTTTACCATATCTGCCGGATCTTTTCCTTTGTCAAATATAACTACTCCTCCATCAATAGAGGATGCAATTAGCATTTTACTAGCTTTAAAAGCTGCCTCAATTCCAGCTCTATCACCATCATAAGAGAGTATCACTTTGGGTTCACTTCGTCTAAGAAGTGGCAAATGTTCACTAGTAAGTGCTGTCCCTAAAGTAGCAACACACTCACTAAAACCTGCTTGATGGAGCATAATTACATCAAGATACCCCTCAGTTACGATAACTCTTCCTTTTTTGATGATACTCTCTCTTGCTAGGTGGTATCCATAAAGAAGTTTTGATTTGTTAAAGAGATAGGTTTGAGGAGAGTTTATATATTTTGCAGGGTGGTTTGATATGGTTCTACCTCCAAAGCCTACTATCTTGGAGTTTGGAGCATATATGGGAAATGTTATCCTCTCAATTAGCCTAGCATATACATTTCCTCTCTCATCCTTTCCCAAAATTCCTGTCTTTAGAGCATCCTCAAATGACAAAAGACTCTCTTTTAAAAATGAGATAGTTTTAGAAGAGGAGGGTGCATATCCTATCTCAAACTTTTCAATAGAAGAGGTATATATGCCTCTATTTTCAAGGTAATCTTTTGCCCCTTGGTTTGAAAAGAGATTTTTTTTGTAAAATTGATTGATTTGTTCAAGTACCCGTCTATCATCCTTTTTTTCAAAACTACCTTTGGTGTATGATAGAGGCACATTAAAATCATTTGCAAGTTTTTCTATAGCCTCAGGATAGCTAAGCTTGTCATAACTCATCACAAAACTTATAGCATCCCCTCCTGCTCCACATCCAAAGCAGTGATATATCTGTTTTGATGGACTGACTACAAAGCTTGGAGTATCTTCGCTATGGAAAGGGCATCTTGCCTTATAATTTGCCCCACTTTTTTTTAGCTCAATATAGGAGCCTATTACCTCAACAATATCAAGTCTATTTTTTAGATTTTCTATCGAATTTTGCTCTATCATAAGAAAATTATATAATATTTGATATAATAAAGAGCTTTTGCTTAAAAGTGGGGCGAAAAGGTTAAAGATGGATAATTTTTATATAGGATATAGAGATCCACTTTTTGGTATCATTATCTTTTTTATGCTTATTTTTATCATCTCTTTTGCCAATTATTGGTGGAGTGTATATAAAAATAAAAATGAAGAGAGTAATATACAAAAGTTTATCGACAAATTTCAAATCGATGGTGCTATAAATGAGTATCAAATAATTTTTGAAGATAAAAATCTAACCCTAGAGAGTATCATTTTACTTGCAAAAAGTTATAAAAGTATAGGGGAGTATGAAAAGAGTATAGGTATATATCTCTATGCCCTTAGAAAGTATAACAAAAGAGGGCAAAAGCAGCAGATCTTATTTCTTCTTGGAAAGGTCTATCTAAGGGCTGGTTTTGTAGAAAGAGCAAAGGAGGTCTTTATAGAGGCATTAAAGATCTCTCCAAGGCATGAAGAGTCTTTGAAATATCTAACTATCACATATGATATACTCAAGAGCTATGATAAAGCCCTTGAGGTTTTGGACTCTCTTGAGGAGCTTGGTGTCGATATAAAAAAGGAGAAGATCTATTTTTTAGCCCTACTTACAAACAAAAAAGATATAGATAAAAAGAAAAAAAAAGAGCAACTTTATAGCTACTGCACCTTAAAATCCACTCAAAGACTCTATTTGGAATTTGTCATGAAAAATAGCACTATAGACTTTGAGAAGATAGGGGGATTTGATTTTGAAAATCTACTTGATATTTTTTGGAGAATGGATATAGATATGTTTGATATAGATTTTGCAAAAAATCAGTCCATTCTAAGTGATATTTTGAGTGCAAGAGGACTCTTTTTTAAAGAGCAAAAGAGTGCTATTTTTGAGCTTGATATAGTAAAAAATTTGGTAAAAAATGGATATAAAGAGGCTGATATTAGCTTTGAGTACTTTTGTACAAATTGTAAAAATGCTTATCCTTTTTATTTTTCAAGGTGTCCAAATTGCCACCATATAGATAGTGTAAAAATTTTGCCAAAACTTACAAAAAAGAGCTTTGATAAGATCAGCACCTTTATATAGGGACAAGATGATAAATAAAAATATCATAGCTTTGGGATTTGTTAGCTTTTTTACCGATATGGCAAGTAGCATGGTTACATCTATACTGCCCTTGTTTATTGTCTATATTTTAAATGAGGGGGTTGACAAGCTTGGATTTATCGTAGGTATTGCCACTTTTATCTCTTATGGTTTTAGATTTGTTTTTGGATATTTAAGCGATAGATATAAGATAGTAAAGCCCTTTGTAGTAGCAGGATATATTATCTCAGCAGTTACCAAGCCACTTTTGTATTTTAGCAATAACTGGACAAGTATAGCACTCTTAAGAGGGACAGAGAGAGTAGGAAAGGCCATAAGAAGTGCTACAAAAGATACTCTTATTTCAGCTTTTTCTCAAAAAGGAAGTAGTGGAAAGAGTTTCGGATTTCATAAAAGCATGGATATTGCAGGTGAATTATGTGGAAGTATTATAGCCTTTTTAGCACTATTTTATCTTGGAAAAAGTGAGGCTATTTTTAGAGATCTTTTTGCTTGGAGTTTAGTACCTG
>JALVXV010000040.1 GCA_027038235.1 Campylobacterales bacterium
ATCTTTACCATTTTGCCTATCTTTATAATTTTCAACAGCCGCTAAATATGCTCTCATAACTAGTCTTGGCTTCTCTTTGTCTGGAGTTAAATCAGCCTCAAGTTCACTAAGCAAATCTTCACAAAGCTCAACTCCATCACTTAAACTATGTCCCTTAACGGTATCAGTAAATAAAGAGCCTGTAAGCATAGTGCTTTTACATCCTTTTATCAAAAAGCTTATATCTTTTATTATCTCATTATTATCAACTTTCAAAAAGATAGTAGTCTTTGCCTTTTTTTCTGGATTTACACAAATCCCCTTAGCATTATAATCCTCTAACTTTCCAAAATTTTTAGGATGATTAAAATGCTCTCTTAGCTCCTCTTGTTGCTCTTTTGTCATTTGTGGTATCATATAAACATCCCCTTTAACATAAAAAATATCATAGCTGAGAGCAGGGCAGCAACAGGTACAGTAACTATCCAAGCAGCTATTATCTTTTTGAGTGCATCTCTTTTGACATATTTCTCTTTTTTTATACTTTTTATGACCTTTTTCTCTTTTTTTATCTTTTTCTCTTCTAGTTTTATCTCTTTTATTAGTTCAACTATCTTCTCATAATCTTCTAAAGTTTTATCATCTTTTTGTTGTAGCTTTTTAAAACTATTTTTTAACTCCTCTAGGTACTGCTTTTCTACTTCGAGATTTATTCTCTCTATCTGAGTTTTATCCTCAAGATTTTTTACTCTATCAAGCCACTCTCTTAAAAATCCTACACCAAAAACCCCACCAATTGCTATATGTGTGGAACTAACAGGAAGTCCAAGCTGACTTGCTATGATAACAGTAATTGCTGCAGCTATAGCGATAGAAAATGCTCTAATTTTATCAAGTTCAGTTATCTCACTACCTACTGTTTTTATAAGCTTTGGTCCATAAAGAGCTAATCCTATAGATATACCAAATCCACCCACAGCCATGACCCAAAAAGGGATACCCGCTTTTGGAGATATGGCATTGTTTATTACCGCATCACTTATAGCCGCTAAAGGTCCTACTGCATTTGCTACATCATTTGCTCCATGGGCAAAGCTCAAAAGTGCTGCAGCAAATATCAAAGGTATAGTAAAGTATTCGCTTATAGCTTTTCTACTATCATCTGTTATTGAAGTATGTTTTATCTTTTTGCTGGTATATAGATAAACTATTAGGGCAACTATGATGCCTATGATATTTGATATTAAAAAGGTAGGCTTTTTTGTTTTTGGTAAAATATCTATGATAGAATCAACAAAATTTGCAATATCTATCCAAATATGCTTAAAACCCTTCATCATGAGATAGGTAGCAAATGCCCAAGCCATAATGGATACAAAAAAGGGTATCCATCTTTTTGCACTCTTTATCCTATCATCTTGAAATATTATAGTTTTTTTAATCCCATATAAAAATGTAGCAGCTATGATTCCACCAATAGCAGGAGATATAACCCAAGAAGCTACGATCTTCCCCATAGTTCCCCAAGCCACTACTCCAAAGCCAAATGCTGCGATTCCTGCACCCATGACTCCTCCTACTATGGAGTGAGTAGTTGAAACTGGAGCCTTAAAATATGTAGCAAAATTAAGCCACAAAGCAGCAGCTAAAAGTGCAGCCATCATAGCCCATATAAAGGAGTGTATATCAAAACCAAATGAGTGAATATCTATGATACCCTTTTTGATAGTCTGTACAACATCACCACCTGCTATCAAAGCTCCACTAGCCTCAAATATGGCTGCTATCGCAATGGCACCTGTCATGGTAAGTGCTTTTGAGCCGACTGCAGGTCCTATATTGTTAGCGACATCATTTGCTCCTATATTCATAGCCATATATGCACCAAATAAAGAAGCAACTATCAAAAAGGTACTATTTTCAACCCCCTCTTTGTTTATATATACATATAAAAAAACTGCAAATACAAAGAAGATGGCAAAACCTAACCTCACCAAACTGATCCTACTTGATTTGATAGCCTTTTTTTCTATCCTTTTTATAGCATTTATCTCCAAGATTAACCCTTTGCTCTGTTAAAATAGAGTGGTATTATAATATAATTTGCTTTAAATTTTATAGAGAAGATAAAAAAATAGGCTTTTTAAGGGTACCTCCAACCCCATTAACTTAAGCACCTCAAGCCTAAAAACTACCTTAAAACTCATTAAATAACCTTTTTTCTTCTTTTGCGATAATTAACAGAGTTTGTAGTAATAGTACTCTTATGTTTATTTTTATCTAGTCTTGGTTTAGATTTTTTATTTCTCTTATTGTTATAGGGTTTATCATAAATATTTCTTGCATTTGCTCTAAAAGTTCATAAATTAAGCAAAATATTGCTATAATACTATGCTCCATAAAATACCCTCCAATGGTTTTTATGGAGTATTAAACAAATTTTGTTCCAAGTTTGTTGGACTAGCAATTTGGGTTAACATAAAGGAAAAAGATGAAAAGAGATGTTTTTGCTTTCTTAATAGTTATGATAGTATTTAGTTTTGCTTATGCTGTTGATGGAAGTGTAACCAAAGATGGCATAAGTGTTGCAACAGATGAGACTCAAGTGGCAAATATAGCAACCACAAATAATAAAAATAGTCAAAATAGTATGCTAGAATTGGCAAATGATATAGGAATCATGGCAGACAGGATCAATCAAATGGCAGATAAAATTGTAAAAACTCAAGAGATTCAAAGTCAAAATTTAAAATTTACAGAGGAGAATATTTTAAAAGCACAAAAAGCGATCGCAAGTGCCTTAAAAAAGACAAATGATCCAGAAATAATCAAAGAGCTACAATCTGCCAAGTCTAGTTTGGAAAATATAATATCTATAAAAAATAAAAAATTGAGTAACAAATATCCAACAAACCCCAAGACCACAAAAAAAGTCCATACGAATACTATAAATATCATTGATGGTTTTAACAACACAGGAGAAGATATGGGGGGAATGAGTGGAGGAGGTATGGGACTAGGAGGATTTTAAATTTTTTTTGTAATTAGTATTGCAAGTTGTTTTTATAGCAATAGCAAAACTTAAGGGCATTACCTATTATTAGAGATGCCCTTAAGGGTATCTCTAATTTTGCAATAGAGTTTGTTGTAGTAGTGCTTATGATTGATGAGTATTGATGTAATGAAGTTTGTTACAAAATTTGGGACCGTACAGGATAAAGCAAAAAACAACAAATAAATGCTGTTTTTTGTCTATTTTATCCACCACATACTGGCGGAAGGAGAGATACTTTATCATCTTTATTTAGTGGTATATCGCTAGAGCATACTATTTGGTCATTTACCGATACAGCACATATCTTTAGCCATGGTTTTAACTCTTTGTCATCTTTAAAGTACTCCTTTAACTCTTTTAAAGATGCCACATCAACCTCTATACTATCTCTCTTTATTGGACCTAAAAACTCTATCTTTGCCATTTTATTTCCTTTGATTTTGATCTGTTTTTATTCAAATTATTAGTCTAATAAACTTGAAACAAAAACTTTTTGATACTCCAAAAAACCGTTAAATGACACATTTTGAAGCATATAATTATAGCAATATTTTGCTTAATTGATAAATTTTAAAAGAGATTTGTTGTAAAAATGGTAAAAAAAAGTGTATGTCATTATAGTAGATATATCTTTAGGGCATTACCTATTATTGGAGATGCCCTTAATATCCAATCCTCATAAAATAAAGTGCTCAAAAGGAAGAGTTGTTTTCAATAAGGCATTTAACCCAAATTTTGCAATAGACTTCACTGCATTAGCACATATCATTGAACTTATAGCCTTTTAAAAAAGTTTCGACTTAACACCATGTAGATAAGCCTTCAACTTTTTTAAAAGCCTCTAATCTTCAAGCATAAACGATACTACAACAAACTCTATTGCAAAATTTGGGTTTAAGATATTAGGTATCCTAAATAAATTCACATATCTCATCAAGGCTTAATCTAACTCTTTTTGGTTGTGGTTTTACTCTATATCCCAAGGGTAGCAAAATTGCTATTTGAAATTTACTTCTATCAAGATTTAAGATCTTCTCTACCTCTTTTCTATCCATTCCCTCTATTGCACAAGAGTCTATACCTTTTACTGCTGCTGCTGTCATCATGTTTGCTAAAGCTATATAGCACTGTTTTGAACTCCACTCATAAAGAGTATCATCATTTTTAAGTATGCCTGTCTTTTGTAGATGATTTGTATAAAGCTCAATATACTTCTCTATCCTCTCTTTTGGCAAATCTCTTCTTTGAAATCTCTTTAGAGGCACTTTGCTTTGAGGTTTTAGATTTTCTATGGCTGCTAAGATTACTA
>JALVXV010000041.1 GCA_027038235.1 Campylobacterales bacterium
GGATTTAGGATTTGGGATTTGGCAGAATATGAAGAATTTTTAAGCAAAAAACCTCTTTTTTATAAGAAGATTGATTATGAGAGGATGCCTAGGGTTTGGAAAAAGATAAAACATCACTTTAGACTTCCAAAGATTATCCATATAGTTGGAACAAATGGCAAAGGAACTACCGGTAGATATTTAGCCTATTTACTTTATAGGCTTGGTGAAAGTGTAGGGCATTATACCTCTCCTCATATATTAAAATTTAATGAGAGATTTTGGAAAAGTGGTAGTGATATAGAAGATAGTAAGCTCCAAGATGTTCATAGCTTTTTATCCTCTATTTTAGAAAAAGAGGATTTAGATCTGCTTTCATATTTTGAGTATGCAACACTAATGGCTTTAGCTCTGTTTCAAGATTGCAAATATGCTATTTTTGAGGCTGGAATGGGTGGAGAGTATGATGCGACCTCTGTATTTGATAGTGATTTAAGTATAGTTACTCCTATTGATTATGACCATCAAGAGTTTTTAGGAAGTAGTATAAAAGATATAGCTTCTACAAAATTAAAAAGTATCAAAAAGTGTGCAATAATAGGAAAGCAACCACATAAAGAGGTCTATGAAATTGCAAAAAATGTTTCAAAACAAAATGGTTTTAAACTCTATAGATATGAAGATTTTTTAGATGATTTTACAAAAGAAAGCATCAATAATTTTGCCACAAAGAAGATGCTACCTAACTTTTTGATAGATAATCTCTCTTTGGCAGTAAGTGCTTTTAGCTATTTAGGATATAGATTTAAAGAGCAGATGCTTCTAGGTTTAAATCTATCTGGTCGCTATCAAAAAATTGCAAAAAATATTACTATTGATGTGGGGCATAATCTTTTAGCAGCTAAAGCTATAAGAGACTCTTTTATGGGTAGAAAAGTTATATTGGTATATAATAGCTATCAAGATAAGGATTATGTTGAAATTTTAAAGGTATTAAAGCCTATTGTAAAAAGGGTTGAGATATTAAAAGTTGAAAATAAAAGGGTTGAAAAGTTTGATATATTAAAAAGGAGTATTGAAAAGCTTAATATGAAAGTATCTTTATTTGAACATATAGATAATACCCAAGAGTATTTAGTATTTGGCTCCTTTAGTGTTGTTGAAAAGTTTTTAAAGGATTTTTTTGAAAGATAAATTTACAGTAATTATTTCGGATGTAAATGGCTCAAAGCATTATACTATTAGTCAAATTATTAAAAAATTGATTTTTTATATTTTGTTTATTGTAGTATTGATTCTTGTTGCTGGAGCACTTTATATAAAGTTTTTGGTAAAAGAGGTTGAAAATATTAGCAAAAGAAAGGTTGTGTATGAACAACGAAATACCCAACTTGTAAAACAAAATAGTAAACTTTTTAGTAGAATTAGGACTTTAAATAGTGAAATAAAGAAAAAAGAGGAGGAGTTAGCAGGGATAAACAATAAAATAGCAGATCTTGAAGATGTCATGGGTATTAGAAATGATGATAATGAGACTTTGGGTAGTAGAATTGATATTTTAAAGATAAATACAATTCAAAGGAGGCTATTTTTTGCCAATATTCCAAATGGCTCTCCTGTGCCATTCAATGGAATTACTGCTAAGTTTGGGTGGAGAATACACCCAATTTTAAAAAAACAAGAGTATCACCCTGGACTTGATATGAGAGCAAAAGCGGGTGAAAAAGTAGTTGCTCCAGCTGATGGGATCATAGAGTTTGCAGGATACCATAAAAAAAGTGGATATGGCAATCTTATCATACTTGATCACAACCTTGGCTTTAAAACATTATATGCTCATCTTTCAAAAGTTTTAGTTACAAAAGGGCAGTTTGTAAAGAAGGGTCAAGCTATAGGATTGGTCGGCAATACGGGATTATCGACTGGCTATCATCTACACTATGGAGTTATGTATCTGCAAAAGTTTCTAAATCCATACTACTTTGTAAAGTGGGATAGTAAAAATTTTGACTATATATTTGAAAAGGAGAGGAAAGTACAATGGCAATCTTTGATAAAGGCAATACAGAATCAAATACAACTCTTATCGCAACAGGTACAAAAATAGATGGAGAGTTTGAATTAAAGTGTAAACTTCATATTGATGGCGAAGTAGTCGGCAAGATAAATTCAAACAATATAGTAAGTATAGGTGCCGATGGAAGTTTTAATGGTGAACTTAAAGCAGATAAACTTATAGTTAGTGGAGTGTTTGAAGGTAGTGCTGAGTGTGAAAGTATCGAGCTTTTAAAGGGTGGCAAAATAGTCGGAAAGATAGTTTCAAAAGATTTGATGATCGAATCAAACTCTATCTTTGAGGGAGAGAGCCAACTTAAAAAAGAGGGTATAGATTTGGAGATAACTGATACAAACAGTGCAAGCTAAAATATATGAATTTTTAAATTTATCCAAAAAAAGCGAAAAGCTTTTTATCTTAAGAGATTCAAAATATCTACATGATGTGGATGATGTGTGTCGATTTTTGGGATATGAAACCTTTTTATTGCCAGATATTAGAGCTAGTTTTGGTGAAGATTTAAGAAGTTATAAAAGTGAATTTGATGAGCTTTTTGATGCACTAAGCAGATATTATAAAAGTAAAAAATCGCATAAAATTATCATTTCACCATTTGCAACTATTTTAAATCCTCTACCTAAAGAGGAGCTTTTTGATGAGATAACTATAGAGTTTGCAAGTAGTATAGATATCAATTTATTAAAAGAGAGACTTCTGCATTGGGGATATAGTTTTGTTGATCTTGTTCAAGAGAAGGGTGAAGTATCTTTTAGAGGCGATATTTTAGATATATTTCCTATAAACTCTACACTTCCTATAAGAGTAAATTTTTTTGATGATGAGGTAGAAAGCATTAGATACTTTAATGCTCAAACCCAAAAGAGTATCAAGGAGGAGCTTGAGTCTATATCCATCCCTGCTGCAAATTTCTCCTTTTCAAAAGAGGAGTATGAAAACACTCTTAAAAAGGTTCAATCTTTAAAAAGTGATAGTTTCATAAAGGATATAAACTCTTTAGGTTTTTGGGTATTAGATGATAGGGCTGAACTATTTCCTCTAAAGATGCAGAGCTATCTATGTGAAGATATAAGTAGTGATTTTGAGGAGTTAAAAAGCTTTTATACTGAGATTTTTGATGTTCAAAAAGAGTGCATTAAAATAGAAGAACCAAAAAAATATAAAGATATAGAGGTTGTAGAGCCAAATGATTTTCTTAAGTTTCACTCAGATAAAAAGATAAAAATTTTAGCTAGTAATGATGCTATTGTAAAGAGTTCACTTCTGCAAGAGGAGTATAGAAGGTATATAATCTATAGCAATGAGATCATAAATATAGCAAGTAGTGATGAAGTAATTATATCGCTAAATAAGAGAGCCTCTAAAAAGAGAAGAAAGATAAGCAAGATAGTTCTTGATGAGTTAAAGCAGGGTGATTATGTAGTGCATGATGAGTATGGTATAGGCATATTTAATGGGCTTGAAAATATTGCTGTTTTAGGGGCAAAAAGAGACTTTATCTCTATCTTATACCAAAATAATGATAAGCTACTACTACCTGTAGAAAATATAGATAAGATAGATAGATATATAAGCGATAGCACTACCTTAGCTATAGTTGATAAACTTGGAAAGGGTAGTTTTTTAAAGTTAAAAGCAAAGGTAAAAGAGAAGCTTTTTGAGATAGCTAAAGAGTTAGTAAGCATAGCTGCTTTAAGAGAGCTTGAAAGGGGTATCTCAATAGATGTGAATAAGCCTGAGATACTAATCTTTCAAAAAGATGCAGGTTTTATCTATACTGAGGATCAGCAAAGTGCAATAGATGATATATTTAAAGATCTAAGTTCAGGCAAGATCATGGATAGACTTCTAAGTGGAGATGTTGGATTTGGCAAAACTGAAGTTGCTATGAATGCTATATTTGCAACTATAAAGAGTGGATATCAGGCTGTTTTTGTCGCACCTACTACACTTTTAGCCAATCAGCATTACAAAACTCTTAAAAGTAGATTTGAAAAATTTGGTATCAATGTTTATAAGCTTGATAGGTTTGTTAGCACAAAGGATAAAAAAGAGATTTTAAAAGGGCTTGAAGATGGGAAGATCTCAATTTGTGTAGGAACTCATGCGATCTTTAATGCAAAGTTTAAAAACTTAGCCCTCTTAGTTATAGATGAAGAGCATAAATTTGGGGTAAAACAAAAAGAGAAATTGAAAAATTTAAAAAAAGATGTTCATATATTATCAATGAGTGCTACTCCTATTCCACGAAGTTTAAATATGGCACTAAGCTCTATAA
>JALVXV010000042.1 GCA_027038235.1 Campylobacterales bacterium
TACTGTAAATCTTATGGGTATTGTTCTTATAGTGATTTGTGAGTATGAGTCATGTAAAAAATTTGTAGAATTTGAGTTTAGTAAGATACTGCTTTTTTTAAAGCACTCTAAAAGTTTATATTTATGCAGCTTTAAATATTTAAGTGTGGTAAGAGTTGCATCCTTTTTAGGCAAGATACATACTTTTTGAGTAGTTTTATTACTCAATACCATCGCTTTTGATATGTAAAATTGTTCATTTGTAACTTGTGAATTTTGAGTACAGAGCTTATAAGAGAAGATAAACTCTGTACTTGCTTTTGAAAGGTTAAAAAGTAGTATCAGTAAGAGAAAATTCTTTGCCAAGTTTTGCTATCCATCTTTAGTTCCATTTTAACTCTATAAAGACCATCTTTATATGAACTCTCAGTGATATAGGCATCTTTTATAAGACCATTAACTTGGGTAATAATTTTAGAATTTCTTAAAGCTGCATCTTTTACTGTCTCTCTTGAGTTGACTTTTACTCCATATAGCTTTTCACCAAGTTGCCTATATGCATCAGCAACCGCAGCTCTTTTTGCCAAAGCTAAAGCTTGTGCTGGAGAGATAGTATTACGAGGTGCTATACCCTCTCCTACGACAGCAAACTCCTTTGTAGGCATAGCTCTTAAAAATGAGAGTTCTTTTTTTCTTATCTCAATACTTTTATCTACTGGATCTACCCTCTTTTGAACCTGTATGACTTTTTGCTCTTTTTGTACAGGTTCTTTAGGTGCTGGGTCATCTGTAAATATAGCACATCCAGAAAAAATTATACCAAGTGATATTACAAGTGATATTCTCAAGCCTCTAAATTTCATTTTTCCACCTTTTTAGTAGTTTTCTTAGTATAAAGCAAATACTATTCCTCTTTTTCATCTATTAGGCTACTTGCAATATTATTGCTACTTAATTCACCTTTGCCATTTTCTACATCAAGCTCACTCTCCTCTTTTGGACATCTTGCGATACTGACTACATAATCTTTACCCTCAATGTTTACTATCTTAACTCCACTAGTATTTCTTCCAGCTTTTCTAATGCTTTTCATATCGACTCTTACCATTTTGCCTTTTGAAGTAAGCACCATAAGATCTTTGCTCTCATCAACTATAACTACTCCTACTAAATCTTTTGTCTTAGGAGTTAGCTTCATAGCTATCACACCTTTACCGCCTCTTTTTTGCAATCTATACTCTGATGCGGTTGTTCTTTTGCCTACACCTTTTTGACTAACACTTAAAAGCTCCTCATCATCATCATATATGATAGTAGCTCCTGTTACAAAATCTCCCTCTTCTTTAAATCTTATACCTGTAACTCCTTTTGCACCTCTTCCCATCTCTCTTACATCATTTACATCAAATTTGATACACATACCCTTTCTTGTGATGATAAAGAGATACTTTGTCTCAGGCATAACTATCTTAGCTGTAACAAGTGAGTCATCTTCATTTAGTGTGATAGCTCTTACCCCCACACTTCTTATATTGCTAAATTCACTTAGATTTGTCTTTTTAACAAGCCCATTTTTTGTAAAAAATGCTAAAGATTTACTCTTATCAAAGTCTGTTGTTGGCAATATCTCCATGATCTTCTCATCAGGTTGGAGATTTAAAAGGTTAACAACTGCTTTTCCTTTTGCTGCTCTACTACCTTCTGGGATTCTATATACTTTTAACCAGTATAGCTGACCTCTATCAGTAATAAACATAAGAGTATCATGGGTATTGGAGACAAAGAAGCTCTCTATAAAGTCATCATCATAGGTAGTAAGAGCAGTTTTTCCTTTGCCACCTCTTTTTTGTTTTTCATACTGTTTTAAAGCTACTCTTTTGATATAGCCTCTATGGGTGATAGTTACTACCATAGGTTCATTTGGTATCAAATCCTCAATATCAATCTCACCATAATCATCAACTACCTCAGTAAGTCTTGGTGAACTAAATTTATCTTTTACCTCTATTAGTTCATCTTTAATAAGCTTATTTAGTAGCTCTTCACTCTTTAGTATAGCACTCAATCTTTTTATCTCTTTTAAAAGCTCTTTTAGCTCATTTTCTATCTTTTCTCTCTCAAGCCCAGTAAGTCTATTTAGTTTCATATCAAGTATAGCACCAGATTGAATCTCACTAAGAGAGAAGTTATCCATCAATGCAGTTTTTGCAGTTTTTGTATCTTTGCTTTTTTTGATAGTGGCGATAATTTCATCTATATTATCAAGTGCAATTTTTAACCCCTCTAAGATATGGGCTCTTGCTTTTGCCTTTTCTAATTCAAAAATAGTCCTTCTTATAAGTACTGTTTTTCTATGCTTTAAAAATAGTTCAAGAAGTTCTAATAGATTAAATATCTTAGGCTCTTTATTTTCAATAGCAAGTAAAATAACTCCAAAAGTTACCTCAAGATTGGATGATTTGTAAAGGTTATTTAAGATGATCTCACTCATAGCATCTTTTTTAAGCTCTATTACTACCCTGATGCCATCTCTATCACTCTCATCTCTGATCTCTGAGATACCCTCAATCTGTTTATCTTTGACAAGTGAGGCAACCTGCTCTATAAATTTTGACTTATTAACTTGATAAGGAAACTCATCAACAACTATTACATCTTTATTGGCTTTTTTCTCTATATGTGTTTTTGCTCTGATTTTTATACGACCTCTGCCGGTATTGTAAGCATCTATGATACCTCTTTTACCAAAGATAACCCCACCTGTTGGAAAGTCTGGAGCTTTTACAAAATCGGTCAATTCTGATATTTCACATCCTGGATGATCTATAAGATATAGCAGAGCATCTATAACCTCTCCAAGGTTGTGAGGAGGGATATTTGTAGCCATACCTACTGCGATACCGCTTGAGCCATTTATAAGAAGATTTGGAATTCTACTAGGAAGTACATCAGGCTCACTTAAACTATCATCATAATTTGGTATAAAATCAACTGTCTCTTTATCAATATCTCTTAACAACTCTTCACTTAAGGCTGTCATCCTAGCCTCAGTATATCTCATAGCTGCTGCATTATCACCATCAATAGATCCAAAGTTTCCTTGACCATCTATCAAAGGAAGTCTCATAGAAAATGGCTGTGCCATCCTAACCAATGCATCATATACTGCATTATCTCCATGAGGGTGGTACTTACCTATAACATCACCAACAATCCTAGCTGATTTTTTGTATGCGGCTCTTGAACTTAGATTTAGCTCACTCATTGCATAGAGTATTCTTCTGTGAACTGGCTTAAGCCCATCTCTAGCATCAGGAAGTGCTCTACCTATTATAACACTCATAGAGTAATCAAGATAGCTTGTCTTTATGGAATCTTCTATATTGATATCTTGTATGTCTTGATTTTGTTCAAAAATATCACTCATTACTAACCTTTTGGAAGTTTAAATGTGTTGATTGTACCCAAAGTACCCATAACATATGCTTAAACCCAAATTTTGCAATGAAGTCCATGGCAAAATTTGGGTAGATTGGTTAATTTATCAAATAAAATTTGTAACCAAAATGTAATCAAGCTTTAGTACAATTTCACCATATTTAAATAGGAGAAAATAATATGAATAAAATGAGTTTTATGATTATAGTTGGTGCTATGGCGGCTACCTCTTTAGTAGCTAGTGATCTAGTAAAGGGTGATGGTTCTAGTTTTGTGCTTCCTATAAATCAAGCTTGGGCTAAGGCTTACTATAAGGCTACAGGTAAAAAAGTGCAGTATAACGGTGGCGGAAGTGGAAAAGGTATCAAAGATGCTACTAAAAGACTAGTTGATTTTGGGGGTACTGATGCCCCACTTACTCCAAAGGCTCAAAAAAAGTTTAAAATGCTTCAATTTCCGGCAGTTGTAGGTGCTACTGTACTAGCTTACAATCTTCCCGGAGTTGCTAATGAAGCTTTGAAGTTAAGCGATAAAGCTATCGTTGCTATCGCAGAGGGAAAAGTAAAGTATTGGGACAATCCAATGCTAAAAGCTATCAATCCAAATATAAAACTTCCTCATAAAAAGATCATATTTGCTAGAAGAAGTGATGCATCCGGAACTACTTGGAACTTTACATACTTTTTAGCAAGTGTTAGTAGGGATTGGAGAAAGCATTATGGAGTTAAAAAAAGTATCAACTGGAGTTGCAATAATGTAGGCGGCAAAGGCAATCCCGGAGTTAGCTCTATCATAAAGCAAACTCCATACTCTATAGGTTATATCGAGTATGCTTATGCAGTTGAATCAAATGCAAAAGTAGCAGTTGTTGAAAACAAAGAGGGATACTTTGTAAAACCTGAAA
>JALVXV010000043.1 GCA_027038235.1 Campylobacterales bacterium
ATAAATTGACTGAAGAGATACTTGAAAATCTTAAAAGAGAGAGACTTGCTCTTGCAACTATCAATAGAAGATCTTTGGCTTTTTTTATAGATGAAATGATCATATCTATACTTTTTTACATCATTTATGCAGATAGCTTTGTAAAAGCTGGTTCTTTAGAAACCATTATAGAGCTAACAAACATGCTCTTTTTTCAGGTAGTTTTGCTAAAGATCGTATATCATACCTTTTTTGTATGGATGTATGGTGCAACAGTTGGTAAGATATTTTTAAAGATAAAAGTTGTATCTACCGATGAATTTGACAATCCAAATCTAATGAGTGCTTTTATACGATCAGTTGTTAGAATTGTTAGTGAATTTTTGTTTTATCTTGGTTTTTTATGGGCATTTTTTGACAAAGCTAAACAAGCCTGGCATGATCAAGCTGCGAAGACTGTGGTGGTAAATGTATAGATTTGTACTAACTATTTTTATAACATTTTCAATATTGTTATTTGGAGGTGAAGAGAATATAAAAATACTTGCAAAAAATATCAAAGGTCATGGTGATACACTTATAGCTACAGGTGATGTAGTGATATATTCTGATAGATATGTTATCACATCTGATAGAGCAAAATATAACAAAAAGACAAAAGTTGTAAAGCTCTATGGAAATATAAATGTTATAAGAGATTCAAAACTGTTTGTCAAAAGTAAGTATGCTCTTATCAATCTTGAAGATGATAGCTCCATGTTTGATCCACTCTTTTTGGATAACTCTGATAATGGTGTTTGGATAAGATGTAACAAAGCAGATGTTCAAGGGGGTGTATATTATACAAAAAAAGCTATAGTTTCAAGCTGTAATGTATATGATCCTGATTGGAAGATAACCTATACAAGTGGCGACTATAGTAACAATACAAAGTATGTAACTTTGTATAATGCTCTATTTTATATAAAAAATATACCTGTACTTTATACTCCATATTTTAGATTTTCTACTGATAAGAGTAGAAGAAGTGGTCTTTTAAGACCGCGATTTGGATATAGCTCTGATGATGGAATATTTTATAAACAACCTATATATTTTGCTCCATTTAAAAGTTGGGATTTTGAGATAGACCCTCAAATTCGCACCAAAAGAGGAGAGGGTGTATATGCGACACTTAGATTTGCAGATTCTTTATACTCTACAGGAGATATAACCTTTGGAAATTTTAAAGAAAATGGTGATTATGTCAAGAGGTATCAGCTAAAAAATGATAGACACTATGGGTATGAGGTAAACTATAAAAGAAGTAAACTTTTTAGTGAATATTTTGGAGGCGATGCCCAAGATGGTCTTTTGGTAGATTATAAATATCTAAATGATGTGGATTATTTAAATCTCAAAAGAGAGAGAAGTTATATAAATTCAAGTCTCATAACATCAAAAATTAACTACTTTTTAAAAAGAGATAAGGATTATGCAGGGCTCTATTTGAAATATTTTAAAGATACTAGCAAAGCATCCAACAAAGATACTTTACAAACTCTACCTAAGGTGCAGTATCATAGATTTACTGAGCCACTTTTTTTCCAAAATTTACTCTACTCTATAGATTATAAATTTAATAACTATTATAGAAAGATAGGTATAAATGCTAAGCAAAATGAGTTACTTCTTCCTATAGTTTTTACATACTCTTTACTTAAAGATTATCTTAATCTTTCCATTTCAGAAAATATCTATATGACACATATTGGCTATGGTAATGACTCTACTTATAGACAGAGCGGAGAGTTTATAAGTAATTATCACAAATTTTCACTAAGTAGCGACTTGACCAAGAGATATAATAACTTTGTTCATACTGTAGGATTGAGTATTGACTACATAGTTCCAAGCTATGATGACAAAAAGGGCTATTTTGCTGACTTTATTACACTAAATAAGGAGAAAAAAAGTATCAACTTTCAACTTGAAGAGTTTTTTTATAATGCAAATAGTGAACTTTTTTTGACCCACAGGCTATCTCAATCATATCTTTTTGATGAGTATGATTATAAATATGGCGATCTATTAAATGAATTGATATATAAATTTTCAAATAGATTAACTTTTACAAATAATTTGACCTATTCTCACAAAAATAAAGAGGTTTCAAAACTCCAAACAGGAGCTACATATAGTGATCCTATATACACTTTTACTATACTTCACACATATAAGCATGGAAAGGATGTAGGAGACTCCAATCTAATAACGGCAAAAATATCTACATCATATTTTAGCAAGTATAACTATTTTGCCAATATTGATTATGATATCAAAAATGGATATACACAAAATTGGGGAGTTGGAGTAGTTATGAAAAAAAGGTGTTGGGATTATCGTATAAGCTATAAAGAGCATACCACTCCAATACTCACTAGTAGCGGTTCAAACTCTTATAAAAGAAGAGGTATATACTTAGTGATCAACTTTAATCCCATAGGGGGTATTAGTTATAAATTTGAAAAAGATACAAGTCAGGATGCAAATGGAGAGTAAAATTAAAAAGGAGAATAGAGTTAAAGCTTTGCAAAATGCTCTAAAAGTTTTGGAGCTACCCCCATTTGTATCATTTGGGGAGATAAAGGTAAAGTATCGTCAATTATCAAAAAGGTATCATCCAGATATCTATAAAGATGATAGTAAAATGAGTGAGATAAATAGTGCTTATGAAGTATTAAAAAATTATATAGAAAACTATAGATACTCCTTTGATGAAGAGGAGATCTATAAACAATATCCGGAAAATTACCATGCAGATAGATTTAGATTTTAGATTGCAAAATAGAGCTGAAGCTACCATAAAACTTTTTGAAACATTTCAAGATGAGCTTTGTATTTGTAGAGAAAATCAACTCTTTTGTGCACTCTCTTTAAATGCAATTCCTTTGACAAATATGCTTTCAAAGAGATTTGATGTAAGTTATGATATATTATTTAATGAGATTTTATTTGCACCAAATAATAGTGAATGTGAGATAGCCATAATTGATGAAAATAATGAACTAGTTATCCATGAAGAGCTGATAAAAAGTTTCAATATTAATTTGGATTATGTATATTCACATTCAAATACACTGTACGAGGAGGAGATACTAAAGAGAATTAACAAGTTAAGAAAAGGTAAAAAAATAACATCTTTTAAAGATAAACATATCCTTTTTGTGGATGATGAGGCAAATGTTTTGAGAGTTTTAGTAGGAGTAAAATCTGCCATCAATTTGGGGGCTAAAAATATATCTTATATGTGTGCAGTAATACCAAAGGAGATGGAAATTTTGCTTGAAAAAAATATTGATAAGATTTTTTATCTCCATAGTGCAAATAACTATGTTGATAATCAACATTACTATATTGAGAAGGTAAAAGAGTTAAGTTGTGAAGATGCTTTGGAAATTTTAAAAAATAGTGATAATTTTATGGGAAATGATATAGAAAATAAAGGAGAAAAACAGTGAGATGTCATATAGAAGTAGAGGTAAACAATAAAAAAGAGGAATTTGAGATAGGTTATGTAGCAAAACAGGCTAGTGGATCTGTAATGATGAAAGTAGGTGGTACAGTCATGATAGCTGCAGTCGCTAGAGATGATAAGCCAGTAGAGGGAGACTTTACTCCTTTGACAGTTCAATATATCGAAAAATCATATGCTATAGGAAAAATACCAGGAGGTTATATAAAAAGAGAGACAAAGCCTGGTGACTTTGAAACATTAACTTCAAGGATTGTAGATAGAAGTTTAAGACCACTTTTTCCAAAAGGGTATGGCTATCCAACACAGATAACTATACTAGTAGTAAGTAGTGATGGTGAAACAGATTTGCAGACTATGGCACTAAATGCAGCTTCAGTTGCTCTATATCTATCAGATATTCCAGTAAACAAGCTTGTTTATGGTGTAAGAGTAGGTAAAATTGATGGAGAGATTAAACTCAATCCACAAACATCACAGATGGAAAATAGCTCTTTGGATCTATATGTAAGTGGCTCTAAAGATGAACTTCTTATGATAGAGATGAGAGCCATTCCTACAATTAAGACAGATATTGCACCAATTGCAGCGATAGATCCTATGGTAGATCCTACTTTAGCTGAAGAGATGATAACTGAGCAACTCTCAAATGAACTTAGCAATGATGAGACTATGGAAGTTATCGAAGTTGCTTCAAAAGCCATAAAAGAGGCTACAACTGCTTATGAAAAAGCATTTATAGAGCTTAAAAAAGAGGATGCTATTTTAGAGCTTAAAGATGAAAAAATTGATGAATCAATTTATACATATATTGAGGAATTT
>JALVXV010000044.1 GCA_027038235.1 Campylobacterales bacterium
GTCATTTTCTTTTAAGTAGTGGCAAACACTCAAAATACTATCTTCAAAGTGCAAAGATTTTAGAAGATCCAAAAAGAGCTGAACTTTTAGCTAATAAATTAGCAAAGATGATAACTAAAGCAAATATCAAGATAGATACAGTTTGCTCCCCTGCACTTGGTGGAATTTTAGCAGGTTATGAATTAGCAAGAGCTTTAGGGGCTAGATTTATCTTTACTGAAAGAGTAAACAAAGTTATGACTCTAAGGAGAGGCTTTGAGGTAAAAAAAGATGAAAAGATACTAATTTGCGAAGATATTATTACTACCGGTGGCTCAGCTCTTGAGGCAGCTAAAGTCATTCAGGAGTTAGGTGGAGAGATAGTAGGATTTGCAGCTTTGGCAAATAGAGGCTTTTGTAAAATTTATGGCGAAAACAAAGAGCAAAAAGAGGAGTGTAAACTACCTCCAAATAAACCATTTTTTGCTCTTGGCAATTTTGAATTTGAAATATATGATCCTAAAAATTGCCCACTTTGTAAAGATGGAAGTAGTGCAGTTAAGCCAGGAAGTAGAGGAAACTAATGAGATGGAGGGATATAAAAAAGGGTAAAAAGCCTGAAAAAAAAATCTCTTTAGATACCACTCCTTATGCCTCTATTCCCTCCAAAATAAAAGCATTTTTAACTGATATGTTCATGATAATGATGCCTCTAGCCTACATAGTTACCTATCTTATCATGGATGGCAAAGATGATATGCAAAATTCACTCATCGCTAGAAACTCTTTGTGGATAGTCTATGGCATTATTTTGATGCTTTTTTGGAGCCTAAAAGGACAAACACCTGGATATAAAGCCTACAATATAAAGGTAATAGATATAAAAACAAAAGAGAATCCCTCCATTTTGAGATCATTTTTAAGATATATATTTTTTGTCATATCCTCTACAACCATAGTTGGTGAACTTATAGCATTTTTTAGAGATGATAAAAAGACTCTCCATGACCTTTTAAGTGGCACTTGTGTCATAAAGTTAAAGTGATAAAACAAGCACCAAAAGAGGCATCCTAGCATAGAAAAATCAAAAGTTGAACCTTGACCCCCAATGCCGATAAATGCAAGAAAAGCAAATCAAAAAGAAAGGAAGTTTTATGAGCAACATTAAAGATAGAGAAAAATATGATGATTATGAAATGTTGGATAACTATGACTTTAGTGATGGTATTCGCGGTAGATTTTACAAACCTAAAAAGATACCTGTTTCATTAAGATTGGATAATGATATAGTTTTGTATTTTAAAAAATTAGCAAGTGAGCAAAAAGTGCCTTATCAAACATTGATTAATACTATTTTGCGAAAAAAACTACAAGAAGTATAACATCCTTAAGAGTATGAACCAAATCCAAAAACTCTATGGGCATTGAAGACAAAGATTTAACTTTTAACTTTTCGATAAAAACCTATTTTCAATCCCTGATTGTTTTAGTATAATTATACTCTCTTTGTTATATTGGATGAAAAAGTTGATTGATATGACTAAAGAGATAGGAGAACAATTTAGAAAATGAATGGCTTATATCTAGGCAGGAGCTATGGCAAAAGAGAAAATAGTATCCATATATGACAACTACTTGAAGAGAAATAAGTTGCCTGGCAAGTGAACTTTAATAACTAAATAAGCATAAGCTATCAAAGGGCAACTCATTATTTCTCAACTTAGTCGTTAATAAGTAAAAAAGGGGTAGCAAATGAATTTAAATGACTACATGAAAGATAATTTTCCTAATTTATATCTTCGTCCACCATTGTTTTACAATTGGGATTGTGGGTTAAGATTTGAACTTGGAAATCCGCATATAGGAATATACAAAGATCAAAATAGAACTATAATTAATTATTCCTATTTTAATGAAGCTTTACAAAGAGCAAAAAAATTATTTGAAGCATCTTTTAAGCCAGAGGATAAAGTATTTTGTGTATTTCAAAAATATTCAAGAGGTAAACAAAAGATAAAAAAAAGAGATTATTGTTATAGATATATTAAAAATTTTGACAAGATAGAGTCATTTAATACAACAGATGTATTTGACTTGGATGATATTGATTATAAAAGTGAGCATTATCATAGAATAGTTTTTCATACAACTGTAAAGCATATAGATTATGTCAATATTTTAAATCGAAGTATTTTCTATGATTTTGGTGGAAAAGCTTTGGATAATTACTTTATTAATAGAAATCAAAATATTATTTTTCATCTTTATGATGATAGAGGCTTGGATATGATTGCAAAAGATAAACATATATTGCAAAAAATATATTTACAGTATGGTGATTGGCTTTTGGATTATGATAGAGACAAAATAGATTCAAATTTTAAAGAGAGCATTGAGGGGTCGGAATTTGACTTTTAACTGCAACTTCGCAAACATTGCACCTTTTTTTACTCATGATTACAAAATGGTAAAAACTTACATCTTACATCCTCAATCATTTTGCTATGTTTATACTCTTTTTGTATCTATCTTGGTATATAACAGAAAAAGTTAAAAGTTAAACTCCGACCCCTTAATATTCCTTAAGAGTACCTCTAACAAAACCCTATTTAAAATATCAATATATCAATGTGTAGAATTTTTAGAGATGCCCTTTAGATAGTATGCCAACCCAAATAGTAAAAAGGTAACACCAAAGAGTAAAAATACCGCATAAAGTATCTTCTCTGGTCCAATAATAGCAAACTTAAATACCAACATTAAGGCCTCAATAGAGAGTGCTATGATAATAGAGCCTAAAAATCTTATCATGGTTTTATGAATATCATCTATATGGGTTTTTACATTTTTACCCAAAACCTCCTCTTCAAAGATAGTCTTTATAAGATCAAAGATAGCCAAAGAGAGTGTTATCAAAATAGTTGATTCAAATATCTCCTTTATATCAAGTTTTTCTATGCTAAATCCATAGGTGGCAATACTACTTAAACCTTTAAAAAATAGTAAAAAGGCTACCATAAATAGTGCAAAACAGAAAAGTGCATAAGAAACCTTATTGAATTTTCCAAAAAAGGAATCTATTGATGTTGGGTGTACACTCTTTAAAAGATTTTCAAGAGCAATATCAAGACAGACTACATATTTAAGCTTATTATTATTATCATATACTGGATAGGAGGCAGTAACTACTAACTCTTTTGTTTTGGATGAGGGATAGGGATCTGTTAAAATACACTTTTTCTCTTTGACTGCTCTATAGTATGAGGCTCTTAAACTTTTGTTGGAATTTTTTCCCTTTCTATACTCTGGATTATTTGAAATGGCATCTATGATTTGTGTGCCTTTATGATCAAGTATATATAGAGCATCTATCTCTGTGTTCTCTTTTTTTATCTTTTTTAGAGCTTGTACAATATCATTTTGTGATATATTTGGTAGTGAATTTGGTATATTTCTAGTCAGTAAAAAACATAAAAAGGCTCTAGCACTTACACGAACTTCTTCAAAATCTTGTATCTCTTTTGAAACCATTATATACTCCTACTTCATTACTTATTTACAATTATACCAAAAAATCGACTTTTTAATATTTTTATGGTATAATTTACTTTCTAATAGCATAAGGCTAGGTAATAATTTTGATAAAAGCAAAGAAAAAATTTGGTCAAAATTTTTTAAAAGATGAGAGTATTTTAGATAAGATCATCCAATCGATGCCCAATGATGGCTTAAAAGTCGTAGAGATTGGACCTGGATTAGGTGATTTGACAAAAAGGCTTTTACATTTTAAAAATGTAGTAGCTTTTGAGATAGATGATGAGCTGTGTGAAATTTTAAGAAGAGAGCTTTCTACTTTTATAAAGGAGAAAAAGCTTTTACTAAAATGCACAGATGTGTTGCAATATTGGAAGGGTAAAAATCTAATAGACCAAAAGTATAATTTGGTAGCAAATTTACCCTATTATATCGCAACCAAAATAGTAATAAATTTGCTAAAAGATGACAATTGCAAAAATATTATAGCTATGCTTCAAAAGGAGGTAGCCTATAAATTTTGTGCTAAAGAGGGAGATAAAGAGTTTTCCTATATAGCTGTCTTGGCTGATTTGATAGGTGATGCTTCCATTGTCTGTGATGTATCACCACAGAGTTTTGTTCCACCGCCGAAGGTATCCTCTTCTGTTTTAAGGATAAAAAAGAGAAGAGAGCTTATCGCAAAAGAGCTGTTTAATAACGAAAAAGAGTTAAAACAGTTTGAACAATTTTTAAGGAGTAGTTTTAGCTCTCCTAGAAAGACTCTTATAAAAAATCTCTCT
>JALVXV010000045.1 GCA_027038235.1 Campylobacterales bacterium
CAAGTTGAAGGACTTGTGGTAGAAGAGGGAGATAAAGTATCATTTGCTAACTTAAAATTTATTTTAGAAGATTTTTTAACCTTTATGTTTGGAGATGTAAAGGTAAGATTTAGACCAAGCTTTTTCCCCTTTACAGAGCCTAGTGCTGAGGTCGATATAAGTTGTATATTTTGTAAAGGCAAGGGGTGTAGGGTTTGCTCTCATACAGGATGGCTTGAAGTTTTAGGATGTGGAATGGTTGATCCTAATGTATATAAAGCTGTAGGATATGAAAATGTAAGCGGTTTTGCATTTGGTCTTGGTGTGGAGAGGTTTGCAATGTTACTTCATCAAATACCAGATCTAAGATCTCTGTATGAGGGGGATTTGAGACTTTTGGAGCAGTTTAAATGATAATCACAAGAAATTGGCTAAAAGAGTGGATAGATATAAGTGATAAAACAAGCGAAGAGATATGCGATACCTTAAACTCTATCGGTTTAGAAGTTGATAGTCTAACAAAGATAAGAGTAGCAAAAAAGGTTGTAGTCGGTTTTGTAAAAGAGTGTATAAAACATCCTAATGCCGATAAGCTCTCTGTTTGTCAGGTGGATATCGGAAATGAGAGTGTCCAAATAGTTTGTGGAGCAAAAAATGTTAAGGCTGGGCAATATGTACCTGTTGCAACAGTAGGGGCGATCTTAGGTGAAGATTTTAAGATCAAAAAAGCTAAACTTAGAGGTGTTGAGTCAAGTGGCATGATATGCTCCTCTTCAGAGATAGGACTGCCTAAACTAAATGATGGGATACTTGAGCTTGATGAGAGTATCGGAGAGCTTGTTGTCGGCAGGGAGCTTTGTGAGTATGAGCTTTTAAATGATGATATTATAGAGATAGAGCTTACTGCCAATAGAGGTGATTGTCTAAGTGTCTATGGAGTTGCTAGGGATTTGGGTGCTGCTTATGAAAGAGAGCTTATCTATGTAGAGGAGGTCAAGGATGAAGATGGGAGTTTGGGTATAGGCAGAGTTCTTGCACTTAGTTCAAAAGATGGCAACTACTCCTCCTTACTTTATAAAGTATTTAGAAAAGAGGATATAAAAGAGGTGCTGCTTTTGAAGCTTAGAGTAGCACTTGTTGACAAAAAGAGCGATAATATATATGATATTTATAAAAACTATGTAAGTCATTCTACTGGAGTAATCATAAAACTTTACCCATTTAATCTGTGTGAAAAAGATGGTAAATGCAAGATTGAGTTAGCAAAAGATGAAAATAGCATAGAGTATGTAAAAGTAGGTGATAAAAAGTCATATATTGGATTTGATAAGGGTGATGCTCTAACTTTATCAAATGAGAGTGAAACTATCATATTTGAGGCTAGTTATGCACACCCTGATACCATTTCAAAAGTTGGAAAGTTTTTTGATACTAAAAATGATGCTATATTTTACCACTCAAGTAGAGGTAGTGAGCCAAAATTGGAATTTGGTGCAAAGTTTTTTAAAATTATCTCAAGTAGATACTCCAAAGTAAAGTGGTATAGTGGAGCTGAGATCGTTGATAATAGGGGCGAAGAGAGGGTTGTAAATGTTTATATAAGTAAGATAAATGCTTTAATAGGTCAAAATATACAAAAGAGCAAAATCGTCTCCATTCTTAAAAGTTTAGGTTTTGAGGTAGGAGTAAAAGATGAATTTGATCTAATGAGTGTAAAAATTCCCCTTTTTAGACATGATATATCCAATGAAGAGGATATTGTTGAAGAGATTGTAAGAATCGTAGGTATCGACAATATAGTCTCATCACCTTTGGAATTTACCGAATCAAACAATCAAAATAGTGCCTTAGATAATTATAAAAAAAGAGTCTATTTTAGACAAAAAGCAGCCTCAAGTGGCTTTTTTGAGATAACCAATTATATATTTACTGATAGCAACAAGCTTGATAGGTTGGGATTTGAGCATACTATCAAAGCAAAAGAGCTTATCAATCCTGTTACAAAAGAGTTAAATACTCTTAGATCAACTTTAGCTGTAGGTCTTCTTGAGACAAGCGAGAGAAATTATAAACAGGGCAAAAAAAGTATAAGGCTCTTTGAAGTTGGCACAATCTTTGATAGAGTTAGAAATGAGAGTTTAAAAATATCTTTTATCTTTAGTGGCGAAGTTGAAAGGGCGACCATAGCAAATCATGGAAAGCCTAAAATCATAGACTTTTTTGCTTTTGCACAAAAAATTTCATCTATTATAGGAGATTTTGAGATAAAAAAGAGTCAAAATTTACACCCCTATCTCTCCCCTTATGAGTCTGGCTTGATCATAAAAGATAAAAAAGAGATCGGTTATATTGGTAGAGTTCATTTAGATATTGAAAATGAGTATGATTTGCCAAAGAGTTATATTTGTGAGATAGATTTGGATGCTCTAAAGCTTGATAAGCATATAGTAAAGCCATACTCAAAATTTCCCTCTTTAGAGAGAGATTTTAGCTTTTTGATTTCTAAAGATTTAAATTATGCTGATGTCAAATCGTTGATCTTGTCTGATTTGCCAAAAGAGGTTGTAGATTTTTATCCTATAGATACTTATCAAAGTAGCGAATTGAAAGGAAATATCAGTCTTACTATTAGATTTGTTATTCAATCATTTGAAAAAACTTTAAATGATGATGAGATAAATGCAATTTTTTCACCGATACTTGAAAAACTAAGTAAAAATGGAATAGAGCTTAGATGAGTTTATTAAAGGTTTATAAAGGTAGCGATTTTGATATAGAGATTGATAATATTGCTAGTGACAAGTCTATCTCTCATAGATCTGCTATCTTTTCTCTTTTAAGTGATAAGCCCTCAAAGATAAGAAACTATCTAAAAGCAGAAGATACGATAAATACACTTAGCATTATAAAGAGCCTTGGAGCTGATATATCAATGTCAAATGATGAGCTTTTGATAGTGCCTCCTAAAAAGTTATTAGAACCTGCTAATATATTGGATTGTGGTAACTCAGGGACTGCAATGAGGCTATTTTGTGGCTTTCTATCTTCAAAACTGGGTTTTTTTGTACTTCATGGTGATAGATATTTAGCTAGTCGCCCTATGAAAAGAGTGACAAATCCACTAAGAGAGATAGGTGCTAGTATAGATGGAAGAGAAGATGGAAATCTCTCACCACTTTGCATAAGAGGTTCAAATGCTCTTGAGGGTTTTGAATATGAGAGTAAAATTGCCTCAGCCCAGGTAAAGAGTGCTATGATATTAGCAGCTTTAAATGCTAAAGATAACTCAACTTATATAGAGCCATATTTAAGTAGAGATCATAGTGAGAAAATGCTAAAAGCCATGGGGGCAAATATCCTATCTATGATACAAGATGATGGTAAAAATAAGATATATATAAAACCTCTTAAAAAAAGTCTTGAACCGCTAGATATAGATATTCCCTCAGATCCTTCGAGTGCTTTTTTCTTTGCAGTTGCAGCGGCTATCTCAAAAAACTCTACAACTGTCTTAAAAAATATCCTTTTAAACCCCACAAGGATAGAGGCTTTTGAGATTTTAAAAAAGATGGGTGCAGATATAGAGTATATCATCAAAGATGAAAAGTATGAAAAGATAGGTGATATTATAGTAAAAAGTTCACCCCTAAGAGGTATCAATATCGATAAAAATATCGCTTGGCTTATAGATGAATTACCAGCTCTATCTATTGCTATGGCAGTTGCTAAGGGAAAAAGCAGAGTAAAAAATGCAAAAGAGTTAAGAGTAAAAGAGAGTGATAGGATAAGTAGTGTTGTTAAGGCTCTTAAAGCATGTGGTATAGAGGTGAGAGAATATGAGGATGGTTATGAGATAGTAGGCGGGAAGATAAAAGGTGCAAAAGTTGATAGTTTTGGAGATCATAGGATTGCTATGAGTTTTGCTATTGCTGGATTGAGTGATGGGATGATAGTAAGTGATATAGATTGTATCAAGACATCCTTCCCAAACTTTTTAGATATTTTAAAGAAGATTACAAGGATAGAGGTTGCAGATTAGACTAGCTAAGAGTTATGGATTTTGTTTTGGTGTAAAAAGAGCTATAAAAATCGCTGAGGAGTCACCTGATAGTACTACTATTGGTCCTCTTATACACAATAATGAAGAGATAAATAGACTAAAAAATAGCTTCAATGTTGATACAATTAAGGATTATACCGAGGCAAAAAATATAAAAAAGGCTATTATAAGAACTCATGGAATTACAAAAGAGGGATTTAAAACTCTAAGAGAAAAAGATGTCAATATTATAGATGCTACTTGTCCTTTTGTCT
>JALVXV010000046.1 GCA_027038235.1 Campylobacterales bacterium
CTAAAAAGGCAAAGCAGTTTGCCTTTTTTTAACTTAACCGTAAATCTACCTCATTTCATTCGCTACGATTTACTTTAATGTACTCGGACTTTTTGATGTTCGTCACTAAAATCCTTGATTTTAGGACTCACATATACAAAAAGTCACAAATTCCTAAAAAGGCAAAGCAGTTTGCCTTTTTTTAACGGAATTTGTCCCATTTCATGATGGTTTTGCCATTTTCGTCTTGGTCTATAGCTCCCATGCCCATTATGTTGTAGCCGGCATCTACATAGTGGACTTCTCCTGTTACTCCGCTACTTAGATCACTTAGTAAGTACATTCCACTATTTCCTACCTCATCTATTGTTACATTTTTATTTAGTGGTGAATTTATCTCATTCCATTTTAGTATTGCTCTAAAGTCGCCTATGCCACTTGCTGCTAAGGTTTTTATAGGTCCTGCACTTATGGCATTTACTCTTATGCCTCTACTTCCAAGATCAACTGCAAGGTATCTTACACTTGATTCAAGTGCAGCTTTTGCTACTCCCATGACATTGTAGTGGGGGATATATTTAGGGCCACCTAGATAAGTTAAAGTCAAAACTGATCCATTATCATTTAATACACTCTCACAAGCATGACAAAGTGCTATCAAAGAGTAAACAGATGTTTGCATAGCTATATCAAAAGACTTTCTATCAGTATCGATAAACCTTCCATCAAGTGCAGATCTTGGAGCAAAAGCGACAGAGTGGACTATAAAGTCGATCTTTCCAAAGTCTTTCTCTAGCGATTTAGTTAGTGCCTCTAACTCTTCGTCGCTATTGACATCAAGCTTATATACTTTATCACTACCAAACTCTTTAGCAATCGGTCTTACCCTTTTTTCAAGTTGCTCATTTAGATATGTAAAAGCAAGTTCTGCCCCCTCTTTGTGGGCAGCTTTTGCTATACCATAAGCTATTGATTTATTATTTGCTATACCTACTATAAGTCCTTTTTTACCCTTCATAATCATTATCTATCCTTTTTGTCCATTTTTTATTATTTTGCAAAAATTTTCTACTTTCCAACTAGCACTACCTATAAGCACACCATCACACTCCTTGATAGAGAGTATCTCTTTGATATTTGTATCTTTTACACTCCCTCCATAAAGCAGAGGGTTTTTTACTTTAGCTCTTAAGGCTGAAAGCACCTCATCAATATCCTCTTTTTTCGCACTCACTCCTGTACCTATCGCCCATATAGGTTCATAAGCTACTATAAGCTCTTTATACTCTAAATCGATCCCATCAAACTCACTCCAAAGATACTCCATGGTTTTACCCATATCTCTTGTCTCTTTGGTTTCACCTATGCAGTATATTATCCTAAAACCTTGCTCTTTAAAAAAGTTAAATTTTTCAGCTATAAACTCTTGAGACTCTTTTAATATCTCTCTTCTTTCGCTATGCCCTATGAGTATGGTTTTTATACCAAATTCATCTAATTGCTCCAAGCCTATCTCACCAGTATATGAGCCATTTTTAGCTGGATATGCATTTTGAGCACCGATAGTAATATTTAAAGAGATATTTTTAAATGTATCAAGAGAGGTTGATGTAGGAAATATATATATCTCATCTTTGATACCATTTTTGCCCATAAACTCATTAAGGGTCTTTAGATACTCTTTTGTATAGGCTCTTGTATTATTTGTTTTAAAATTACTTGCATATATCATTTTTACTCAATACCTCAACACCGGGAAGTGTTTTTCCCTCAAGTAGTTGCAAAGATGCACCTCCTCCAGTAGATACAAATGTCATCTCATCTATATCTCCAGCTCTTTTAGTTACATCAGCTGTATCACCACCACCTACGACAGTTGTCGCATTTGATTCAGCTATATGGTGACTCATCATGATGCTTCCTTTTGCAAATTTATCCATCTCATATACCCCCATTGGACCATTCCAGATAATAAGCTGAGTATCATTTATAACCTCTCTAAAAAGCCTTGAACTTGCAGGTCCTACATCAAGCCCCATCCAATCACCAGGAATCTCTTGGGCTGGTAGATACTTTATAGGTGCAAATTCATCTATCTTTGGTGCTACTACCAAATCAACCGGTAGATAAAATTTTACCCCTTGTTTTATAGCCTTATTCATTGTCTCTCGTGCAACATCTAGGAGATGGTCTTCTACAAGTGATTTACCCACACTAAAACCTCTTGCTTTTAAAAATGTAAAAGCCATTGCACCGCCTATGATAATCTTATCGACTTTATTGATTAGATTTTCTATAGCTTCAAGCTTTCCTGAGACCTTACTTCCTCCGATAACTGCCAAAAATGGTCTATCTGGCTTTTGTAAAGTCTTGCTAAAAAAGTTTACCTCCTTTTTTAATAAAAATCCTGCTACTCTATACTTTGGTGGAAATTGCAAAGCTAGAGCATAGATAGAGGCATGTTTTCTATGACAAGCACCAAAAGCATCATTTACATATACATCAGCAAAAGATGCTAACTCCTTTGCAAACTCTTCATCATTGGTTGTCTCACCTGGATGAAATCTTAGATTTGCTAAAAGAAGTACATCTCCCTCTTTTAGATTTGCTACTTTTGTTTTTGCATCCTCTCCTACTACATCTCTAGCTTTATATATCTCTTTTTTTAAGAGTGTGTGAAGTCTCTTTGCGACAGGATCTAAGGAGTATTTTTCTTCATAAACTCCTGGAGTAGGTCTTTCAAAGTGACTAGCTAAGATGATTTTGCAGTCATGATCTATGCAGTACATGATAGTAGGAAGTGCAGCTCTAATTCTCCTATCATCTGTGATATTGCCATCCTCATCTTTTGGCACATTAAAATCACACCTTATAAAGACTCTTTTACCCTCTATATCCTCTATATCTTTTATGGTTCTTAGCACTTTTTATCCTTATTTACAAATATGTATCGCCATATCGACAAGCCTATTAGAGTATCCCCACTCATTATCATACCAACTCATAACCTTTATCATATTATCATCAACTATCTGCAAAAGATCTAGTGGAACTATTGTGCTGATACTCTCGCCATTAAAATCACTAGATACTAATTTATCCTCATCTATGCCTATAAGTCCTTTGTATCTACCTTTACTCGCATCTACAATAAGCTCTTTTAGTTTATCTAAATTGACTTTTTTATCAACTATCACACTAAGATCTATCATAGAGACATTTGGAGTAGGAACTCTTAGAGCAAGTCCTTGAAGTTTACCTTGAAGTTTAGGAAGTACCAACCCTATAGCTTTAGCTGCCCCTGTTGTAGTAGGTATGATATTTACCGCAGCAGCTCTTGCTCTTCTTAGATCTTTTTTATGTTTGACATCTAGGAGATTTTGGTCATTTGTATATGAGTGAATAGTAGTCATTAACCCCTTTTTTATACCTAGAGTATCATCTAAAAGTTTTGCAATAGGAGCTAGGGCATTTGTAGTACAACTTGCATTTGAGATTATACTCTCGCCATTATACTCATCACTATTTACCCCCATGACAAAAGTGGGTGTATCATCCTTTGCTGGAGCAGAAAAGATCACCTTTTTTACTCCATTTTTTATGTGAGGCATCGCCTTTTCTTGGGTCAAAAGTGCACCTGTACACTCCAAAACCACATCAGCACCATACTTTGCAAATTTTAAATTGTTTGGGTCTCTATCAGAGAAAAATTTTACCTTTTGATTGCCAATTTGTACAAAATCATCCTCAAGCAACTCCACCTCTTTGTCAAATCTTCCATGAACTGAATCATACTTTAAAAGATTTTTAGTCATATCTCTTGAGCTTGTATCATTTACCGCTACAAGTTCAACTCCTTCCCTTTCTGTAATGATTCTAGCAGCACATCTACCAATCCTACCAAACCCATTGATAGCAACCCTAATAGACATTTTTATTCCTTTTAAAAAAAATATTGAGATATTTTAGTATAATTTGGTTTAAATATGGTTTTAAAGTATAATAATTTTAAGAAACTTAGACCTCTTAAGCTCTTAGCTCTAAGCTCTAAGCCCTTAGCCTAATATGAAGGATTTGATGTGAATGATAAAAAGATAAATATCGCAATGTTTGGAGGGAGTTTTGATCCGCCTCATATAGGTCATGAAATGATAGTCAAAAAAGCTTTAGAGGAGTTGGATATAGATAGGCTTTTAGTAGTGCCAACATATTTAAATCCCTTTAAAAAGAGTTTTTACACTCCTGCAAATATAAGATATAAATGGCTAAAAAAACTTTTTAGAGATTTTGATAGAGTTGAGGT
>JALVXV010000047.1 GCA_027038235.1 Campylobacterales bacterium
CATATGCTTATCAAGCCATTTTTACCAAGTGATTTTAAAAAGATTGTAGAGAGTATTGCACAAGAGGATAAAGCTACAGAGCAAGAGACAAAAGAGCAAGAGGTTGTACAAGAAGATGTTGATAGCGATCTATCTAAAGAGAAAGAGGATGCTATATCAGATGAACTGCAGATAGATAGTCTCAATGATGATGAGGATGTATCTAATATTCAAAAGAGTGATGATGATCTTGAAGATGAGATGGATGATGTAACTTTGCAAGAGAAAGTTGATGAAGAGGATTTGGATATTGAGAGTTTAAAAGATGAACAAGGTGATGATGAGGAGTTATTGCTAGATAATAAACTTTTTATCGACAATGAAGAGAGCATAAAAACAGATGATGAAGATAGCGATAATCTTACTGAAGAGATAGTTGAGCATGAAGATGATAAAACAGCTATATTAGATAAAGAGGATATTCAAGAGGTAAAAGAGCTACTTCAAGAGAGTGATGATGAAGATATTAGTGATGAGTTGCAAGTAGATGAGGATATAAAGGATGAAAGTGATCTTAAAGCTGATGAAACAGACTCAGCTCAAGATAGCTTTGATATAGATGATTTAAAAGATCAGTTTGAAGATGAGGATGATATAGTCTTTCAAGAGGATAAAGATGATAAGGATATATATTTAAGTGAAGATGAAAAAATAGAAGAGGAAGATATAGCTATCACAGATGAATTTAAAGATAAAGATGAAGATAAAGATGAAGAGGAAGTTTTAAGCAATGAAAATGATATAAAAGTTGAAGAGGATAAGAAAGAGGAGTTGGATTTGATAGATGAAGATAGTTTAAGAGAGTTATTTGATCAAAAGGGCGATAGCACTTCTAAAGTGGATATAAAAGATCAAGAAGAAGATAGATATAAAAAAATATCAAAAAAGAGTAAATCTAAGAAGAAGAAAAAGAGAGCAAAAAAGAAAAAATTAGCCTCTTTGCAAGGGGAGATCGCATCAAAACTTTTAGATATTGATACTATAAGAGAGGTATTAGATGGTATGGAGATAAGGATAAAATTTTATAACAAAAACAAAAGGTAAGCTTTGAAAAAACGAGGCTCAATACTACTCATATCAGGTCCAAGTGGAGCTGGTAAAAGCTCTATGATAAAAGAGCTTAAAAAGGAGATGAAGGATATATATTTTTCTATTTCAGTAACAACAAGAACAAAAAGAGATGGTGAGGTAGATGGTGTTGATTACTGCTTTGTGTCAAAAGATAAATTTGAAAAAGATATAAAAGATGGCTCCTTTTTGGAGTGGGCAAAGGTGCATGATAACTACTATGGAACATCTTTAAAGCATACAGTACAAGCAATAGATGAGGGTAAGCTTGTAGTCTTTGATATAGATGTGCAGGGTTTTTTACAAGCCAAAGAAAAAATTGGAGAGTTAATAACCTCTGTTTTTATTACAACACCAACAGCAAAGGAGCTAAAAAATAGACTCTTAAAAAGAGCAACAGATTCAAAAGAGATTATTGAAAAAAGAGTTAAAAATGCATATGATGAGCTTAAGTATGCAAGTAGATATGACTACTTTATAGTAAATGATATTTTAGAAGATGCAAAAAGAGAACTTCTTAGTATTGCAGAAGCTACAAGAGCAAAAACCTCAAGTATGGAGTTAGATAGTTTCATAAAAGAGTGGTCTTAATAGGTTATAAAATAGTCTATTAAGTTTTTTATCTGTATAATACGACAAAATATTGAAGGAGAGATTTATGGGTTTTGGAACACAAGAACTACTCATTATATTAGCGATAGTTATCATACTTTTTGGAGCAAAAAAGATACCAGATCTTGCAAAAGGGTTAGGCAAGGGTATAAAGGACTTTAAAAAAGCTGTTAAAGAGGATGATGAGGAGCTATCAGCTACCAATGAAAAGATAGAAGAGAAAGAGAAAGAGGGTCAAAAAGATAGCATTAAAGAGACCAATAAGGCATAGGTAGATATTTTGAAGAAAAAAGTTTATGAAACTTTAAAAAAAGAGATCGATGTTGATATTGTTGTAGAAAGACCAAAAGATATAAGCTTTGGACACTTTGCTACTCCTGTAGCATTCTCTCTGGCAAAGACTCTTAGAAAATCGCCTATAATTATAGCCAAAGAGTTGAGTAAAAAGTTAGAATCTTATGATATTTTCTCTAGTGTAGAGCCGCTAAAGGGTTATATCAATTTTAGACTTAGTGAAACTTTTTTGGATAATGAAGCTACTATTGCACTTAAAAATGAAAATAATTTTGCTAAAGGCAAAAGAGATGAAAGCATACTCTTAGAGTATGTAAGTGCCAACCCCACAGGTCCACTTCATATAGGTCATGCAAGAGGAGCGGTATTTGGTGATACACTATATAGAGTTGCAAAACATTTAGGCTACAAGATAGATACTGAGTACTATGTAAATGATGCTGGTAATCAAATATATCTACTGGGGCTTTCAGTCTATCTTAGTGGAAGAGAGCAATTTACTGATCTTAAAGTAAAATGGCCAGATGAGTACTATAAGGGCGAGTATATAAATGATTTAGCTAAGGATGCAAGAGAGTTTTTTGGGATAGAGATATTTGAAGATGAAAAAAATATTGAAAAACTCTCATCTTGGGCAAAAGATAAGATGCTTGAACTCATAAAATCCAACCTAAAAGAGTGTGGTATAGAGTTTGATAACTTTGTAAGTGAAAAAGAGTTATATAAAAAGTGGGATGAAATTTTTGAAAAATTAAGATCAAATAATGCACTCTATGAAAAAGATGGCAAATGGTGGCTAAGATCTAGTGAATTTGGTGATGAAAAAGATAGAGTTGTAGTTAGAGAGGATAAAAGAGCAACCTATCTAGCGGGTGATATTATATATCATAATGACAAATTTGAAAGAGGATATGATAGATATATCAATATTTGGGGGGCAGATCATCACGGATACATAGCAAGAGTAAAAGCTGCTATAAAATTTTTAGGATATGATGAAAATAGACTTGAAGTATTGCTTTCTCAAATGGTCTCTCTTTTAAAGGGTGGCGAACCATACAAGATGAGTAAAAGAGCAGGTAATTTTATACTTATGAGTGATATTGTAAAAGAGATAGGAAGCGATGCTTTGAGATTTGTTTTTCTTACCAAAAAAAGCGATACCCATCTTGAATTTGATATAGAAACCCTAAAAGCAAATGATAACTCAAATCCAATATATTATATAAATTATGCTCATGCTAGGGTAAATCAACTATTTAAAAAGAGTAAAAAAGAGGTAGAAGATATAGTCGAAGTTAAACTTGAGGGTTTAAATGAGAGTACCAAAGCTTTACTATTTTATGCTCTACTTTTACCTGAAGTGATAGAAGATGCTTTTTCTCAAAGAGCATTACAAAAACTAAGTGAATACCTTAAAAATTTAGCTGCACTACTTCATAAAACCTATAATGAACAAAAAGTAATAGGATCAAAGGATGAAGATAAACTCTTAAAAGTTTTTGCCCTCTCAGCACTTAGCATAAGAGTAGGACTTAGACTTATGGGTATAAAAGCTAAGGATAAGATGTAAGATAGGATAGCAAAAAGTTAACTATCTAAAAACCCTTTTACATTGATAGCTTTATGAAGTTTTTTATAAAAAAGTTTTGGTTAAAATATTTTTTAGGATATATAAAAAATGAAACTACTTTTTAAAAAATTATCTTACATAGCTTTGATGATGTTTATTATCTCTCTTATCTCTTTTATTGCTATTCATGTAGCACCAAACTCCTTTTTTGCAAGTGGAGAGTTAAATCCAAATATTACTAAAGAGTCAATAGAGCATCTAAAAAAGATATATGGACTTGATAAGCCTTTGATAGTGCAGTACTTTTCATGGGTTTTAGCTATATTTCATTTTGATTTTGGAATCTCCTTTGCAAGTGGAAAAATGGTCAAAGATGAGATACTAAGTCGAATAGGTATCACACTTTTGATGAATTTTATATCTTTGATATTGGTTTTTGTCCTTTCTATCTATTTTGGTATAAAATCTGCACTAAAACAGGGTAGCATATTTGATAAATCTATCAAACAGTTATCACTTATTAGTTATGCTATGCCCTCATTTTATTTAGCACTTTTGCTTGTTTCATTTTTTGCCCTTTATTTAAATTGGTTTCCAATATCTGGACTTCACTCACTTGAACCTAAAAAGGGCATACAGTGGTATATAGACTATGCTTGGCACTTGGTACTTCCTATCTTTGTCATGGTCTTTG
>JALVXV010000048.1 GCA_027038235.1 Campylobacterales bacterium
CTGATCGCATCAAATCACCTCTTATAAGAACAGGAAAAAGAGGCGAGGGTAAATTTAAAAAGGTAAGCTGGGATGAAGCTTATCAGTATGTATTTGATAAGTTAAATCCTCTTGTAAAAAAGTATGGCCCTGAAACATTGGCTACTTTTATGCATGGAACCGGTGAGAGTTATGTGCATATGTTTACCTTAGCTCTTGGTAGTCCCAATATAACAGTTCCTGCTTACTCTCAATGTATGGGTAGTCGTGAAATGGCTTGGGCATTTACCTTTGGTACAGGTATAAGTGGACATGAGACATTTGATATGGCAAACTCCAAGCATATGATGATATTTGGTAGAAATTTTGCAGGTGCAGTTCAAGTAAGAGAGGCAGAGGATTTTGCAGAGGGTTTAGCTAGAGGAGCAAAACTTACATATATAGATCCTAGACAGAGTGAATCAGCCGTAAGGGCTACTGATTGGTTGCAGATAAATCCTGGAACTGATATGGCACTAGCTCTTGGCTTTATCCATGTAATTATAAGAGACAATTTAGCAAATATGGATTTTGTTAGAAAGTATTGCTATGGATATAACGAACTTGCAAAACATATAAAAAAGTACACTCCAAAATGGGCTAGTAAAATTACAGGCATAGATGAAAAAACTATAGAGAGGATCGCTTGGGAGTTTGCAAAGGATGCTCCAAATGTTGTAGCAATTCCTGCTAGAAGGATGACAAGATATGGAAATGATACCCAAACAGTAAGAGCTATAGCTATACTAAATGCTCTTATGGGTAGCTGGGGAGTACCGGGCGGTATTTTTGTAAGGTCTAAAGTACCTCTTGAACTTCCAAAGCATGAACATCCTCCTGCACCAAAAGCACGAAGAGCTGATGGAGTAGGTGAGGGCGAAAAGTATCCATTTGCTCCACCAAGTCTAGGTAGGACAAATGGCATATATGAAGCAACTCTAAAGCAAAAACCATACCCTATAAAAGCTTGGCTTTTGTATGGAACAAATCCCCTATCACATTCAAGTATCGGTGTAAATAAATTGTATAAAGCGATGGATAATCTTGATCTTATCATTGCTATAGATACTCAATTTAGCGATACAGTTATGTATGCTGATGTGATTTTTCCTGAGTCAACCTATCTTGAAAGAGATGATGCACCATATATCCAAAAGGATAAAACACCTTTTGTAGCACTTAGAAGAGCTGCAATAAATCCTATATATGATACTAAAGGGTGTTATGAAATATGCAAAGGTATAGCTGAAAAGTTTGGATTGCAAAAGTGGTTTGAGCACTCTCCAAAACATCAGATAGAAGCACTTTTAGAAACTCTTTCAGATGAGCAAAAAGAGAGGCTTGAAAAAGATGGAGTTTTGCTTTTTGAAGATGTAGATCCATATCCACTTGCAAGTGGTTCAACTCCTGTTTTTGCTACTAAAACTGGAAAAGTACAGCTTTATGTTCCAGAACTTGAAGAGCTACAAAAGAAAAATGGTGATGAATTTGCACCAATGCCTATCTTTAAAGGTGTACCAAAACCAAAAGAGGGTGAATTTAGAATGCTCTTTGGAAGAACACCGCACCACTCTCATGCAAGAAGTCAAAACAATTGGATACTTCTTGAACTTCAAGATGATACACCTGTTTGGATGAATCCAAAGGATGCTAAGAAAATGGGGTTAAAAGAGGGTGATGAGGTATTTTTAGTAAATGCTAAAACAGGACACAAATCAAACCATAGTGAAAAGTTAAAGGTTACTAAAAGAATTAAAGAGGGAACTGTTTTTATCCATCATGGCTTTGGACATACTACAAAAGCTTGGACAAGGGGATATGAAAAGGGTACTAAAGAGAACTGGTTTATTAGTGATGGTGTAGATCCTATAAGTGGTGCTGCAGCATTTCATAATGGTTTTGTAAAAGTTGTAAAGGCTTGATATGGGTTTATTAAATAAAAAACTAAAGAAAGAAAAAGACCTTGCAATGGTTATCGTAGGAGATAGATGTATAGGTTGTGATGCTTGTTATGTAGCTTGTAAGACCGACTGGGATGTACCTGCTATGAAGGAGGCTTACAGAACAAAAGTCTTTGAAGTAGAGGGTGAAGATGCACTTGGCAATCCAACGATCGGCTTTCTACCAACACTTTGTAATCATTGTGATAATGCTCCATGTGTTGATGTGTGTCCAACTGGGGCAAGTTTTAAAAGAGATGAAGATGGTATAGTGCTAGTTGAGCCAGATATGTGTATAGGCTGTAAAGCCTGTATGGTTGCATGTCCTTATGATGCAAGATACTATAATGAAGAGGAGCAGACAGTAGATAAGTGTACTTTTTGTTTACCTAGGATCAGCAATGGACTTGATCCAGCTTGTGTAACAACTTGTGTGGGTGAGTCAAGAAATTTTGGTGATATTAGTGATCCAAATAGCAATGTCGCAAAGTTGCTAAGAGATGCTACTAGTATAGTTAAACTCAAAGAGGACGAGGGAACATCACCAAATGTTTACTATGTCACAGTAAATTATTAGGAGAAGAGATGAAGATAAAAAAGCTTATTATAGGAATGGTTGGATTGGGATTGTTGTTGGGTTTATTGGGTATTGGTCTAAATGCCCAAAATAGACAAGATTATAGTATGAATAAAACACTTTGTGCCCATTATGTAAAACTCTCAAGAGCGGAGGTTGAAGCTGACAATCTTCCTTTAGCAAGAGTTTATGCACAGAAGGCTATACAGGCTAATCCTTGGGAAAAGGCTGCTTGGGCTAACTATAATGATATTATACAAAAGTTAGCTGATAATGGTGATATAGAGGATTTTGATACCTTTATAGAGGAGTCAACAAGTGCAAACAAACCAAAGGCTGAAGCTGGAGCACAGTTTGAAGGTTGTTAATTTTAGCAAATGTTAAATGATAAAGAAAGAAGAAGGTTTTTAAAACTCCTGCCATATACAATGGTAGGAGTTTTTGCCTATCCCATTAGCAAATTTATATTTTTTTCTAAAGATATAAACAAAGAGTTTCAAATCTCATTAAAAAATATAAAAGAGGGAGTTACAAAGATAAAAAAGTATAATATCTTTATCTATAAAAAAGATGATAAGTTAGTAGTTTTTGATGCACATTGTACACACATGGGGTGTATCTTGAACTACTATGAAGATAAAAAAAGATTTATCTGCCCCTGTCATCATAGCCATTTTATGATGAATGGACAGAGGATAAAAGGACCCGCAAAAAGAAATTTGGATAAAATACCCTTTAAGATAAAAAACCAAACACTTCTAATAGGGTAATTTTATGAGTAAAACTATATCTTTTGTAACTTTTGGGCTATTTTTTGTTGCAACTCTAAGCGGTTTTATCGTAGTGTTAGCATATCACCCCTCACATGCTTTTGAGAGTGTTCAAAAAATATCTTATCTGATACCGTTTGGTCTATTTTTTAGAAAACTTCACTACTTTAGCTCTGAAGCTTTTATGATTTTTTTGCTACTTCATGTGATGATAGAGCTTTCTAAAAAAAAGATAAATATAGATAGTTTTTCTTGGAATTACTCTGTTGTAGGGGTTGTTTTAGTAATTATCTTAATGTTTAGCGGATTTGTACTAAAAGGAGACTTGAGTGCAAATGCAGCTGCTCAAGTAGCTTTCAATCTTATAAAAGATACACCAATTTTAAAACTCTTTTTACCTCTTATAAAAGATAGCACAGTTTTGTACTATAAGTTTTTTATATGGCATATACTCTTTTTGCCTCTTTTTTTAGCTTATGCCATATATAAACATATAAAGTTTTTTCAAATTAAAGCTTTGTATCTTAGCATTGCTATAGGCATAAGTGCATTTGCTATGATGATTTTTAATATGCCAAAAGATATAGTTTTAAGTGCAAAGGTAAAAAATTTAGAAAGCCCTTGGTTTTTTATAGGTGCAGAAAATCTACTCTCAAACTCATTTTCACCGCTTTTTATAAATATCATACTTTTTATCCCATTTGTTTTATTGGTTTTATACTTTTATACAAAGCAAAAAAACTTAGTTAAAATGTTGCTTATTTTTTGGCTTTTAGCTTATAGTTATATATCGGTTTTTAGCCTATGAAGTATAAAAATATTTTACCTCTTTTAGCTCTATTTTCGATACTGCTTTTAGTATTTGCTATCTTTTTTTATAGACCAAAAGCCTCCTTGAAAGTTACAAAGCCGGATCAATGTATAAGTTGCCATAACTCTATGAGTGATATAGATAAAGCCCATCCAAAAGAGA
>JALVXV010000049.1 GCA_027038235.1 Campylobacterales bacterium
TATTTTTAGATTTGATAACTCTGATATCCTTAGTCCAAATCCATACAAAAGGAGCAAAAGTAGCTCCTCCTCTTCACTAGCAACTTTTAAGACCTCCTTTATATGCTCCAAATCGATAGGCTTTGGTAAACTTTTTGGTGTTTTTATACTATCATCATTTAAAAGCTTAAGAGCCACACCCTCATCTTTTAGAAAATTTACAAAGCTTCTTACTATACTTATCTTTTTTGCTATAGTTTTTTTATTTTTATTAGCTATATTGAGACGATAAGGCATAAGCTGTATTACTATCATATCGCCATCTTTAAAGATCTCTACTTGATCAATAGCTTCTAAAAGATTTAACCTATAGGTTTTTAAAGTTGCCTCACTAGAGCCTCTTACCTTTTGTTTGTAGTGTAAAAACTTTGAAATACTATTTTTTAAAAAGCTCTTCATAGATTTTCTTAAATTTTTTATACTCTTTTGTGGCACTTTTTACCAAATCCCCATCATTTATCACTATTGGCTTTAACTTTTCATACTCTCCTATCATAACTTCACATATTAACTTTATCTTTGCAAGTTCAGAGGTATTTATACTCTTTTTACCACTTATCTTCTCTATAGTTTTAAGATAATTTTTTGCATCTTTTATATACTTTTCATACTTCAAGGCAGCTTTACTTGCATTGAGTATAGTAAGTGCCATTCTATTGTATGAGTCGCTTAAGTATGCCTCGTTTGAAAGCATATAAGCTTTATCATACTCCTTTAGACCAAAATATACTCTTGCTTGGAGTGATTTTTTATATGAATCATTAAATAAAAAGAGATAGACAATAAAAAAGGCAAAAACAATCAATAAAATAACAAAACCAATCTTTCTAAGCATAATAAACCTTGTAATTAGTGATTAGTGATTCGTGATTAGTGATTCGTGATTAGTTTTTATCCCAAATCCCATATCCCAAATCCCAAATCCTATATCCTATATCCCAAATCCCCTTTCTCTTTTGCCATTAAAGCCTCTTTGATCTTTTTCTTTGCACCCTCTTTGTCTAATCCCTCAAGCAAAAAGGGTTCCTCTACAAAAAGATAGAGAGTTGAAAAGGGTTTTGGTATCATAAAACCATCCCAGCTTTTAAGCCTCCAAAAAGAACTAGCATAGAAGTTACAAGCAACGATTTGCAACCCTTTTTTTTGTGCGATAGAGACTACTCCATCAGCTACTGAGTATCTAGGACCCCTTGGACCATCGGGTGTGATGGCTATATCATACCCCTCATTTACCTTAGAAAATGCCTCTTTTAAGACCTTTATTGCACCCTTTTTGCTACTTCCTCTGATAGATTCAAAGTGAAAATATTTGATCATTTTAGATAGAATTTCACCATCAAAATGTTCACTTATCATTGTCGCAACTTTTGGCTTTTTTCTTAGTTTATTATATATAAAAGGTTGCATCAAAAGCTTCCCATGCCAAAAAGTTATGATACAAGGCTTATCTAAAAGTATATCCTTTGGCAAAAAGTACTCTTTTTTACAACTAAGATATAATAACCTTATAAAAATATATCCAACAGGTGGCAAAAATAAAGATAGAAGTTTTCTCTTAAACTCTTTACTCAATAATTTCGCCATAAAGCACCATTCGCTTTGGGTTGGTTATAACAACATCAACTATCTTGCCTAGATACTCTTCACTCCCTTTAGCTTGTATCATAAAATTGTTATCACTTCTACCTGATAACCAACCTCTATCTTTTAACTCTTCAAATAGTACACTAAAAGTTTTACCCTCTTGTTGTAAGCTTATATCATCAATAATTTCTCTATGCAAATCTTGCAAGGTTTTCAATCTTTTACTTGCTATATCACTAGCTATTTGGTTGCTAAACTTAGCTGCTTTTGTAAGAGGTCTAGGGGAGTACTTAAAAGAGAACATTTGTTCAAATCTAACCTTTTTAACTACATCTAAAGTATCTTCAAAATCTCTATCACTCTCACCCGGAAATGCCACTATGACATCTGTGCTGATATGAACATCTTTTACCATTTCTCTTAGCTTTAAAGCTCTATCTAAAAACCACTCTTTTGTATAGCCTCTTTTCATCTCTTTTAAAATTTTACTAGAGCCACTTTGAAGAGGCATATGCATTGATTTGCATATTTTTGGATTGGTTGCAAAAACTTTTAGAAACTTATCATCCATATGCAAAGGATGAGGAGAGGTAAATCTTATCCTCTTTACTCCCTCAACTTCACTTACCATCTCTAAAAGATCACTAAAATCTATATTTTTTATACTCTTATCGCTAAACCTAGCTCCATAATTATTGACATTTTGCCCAAGTAAAAATATCTCTTTTGCCCCACTTTGTACAGCTCTTTTTACCTCATTTATGATGATATTTGGCGGTATAGAGATCTCCTCACCTCTAGTATGGGGTACTATGCAGTAGGTACACCTCTTATCACACCCTATAGATATGTTGACATAAGCTTTATATGGTGAACTTCTAAACTCTCCAAAGGCATACTCACTTTCATCATAATTTATATCTATATCTACAAATCTCTCCTCTTTGATAGCCTTTGTTATCTTAGATACATTTCTTGCACCCAAAACAAAGCTAACACTAGGAGCCTTTTTAAGTATCTCCTCTCCTAAATGACTAGCAGTACATCCACAAATACCTATCTTTGCACCCTCTTTTTTTATCTTATTAAATGCTCCGATCTCTGAAAAGAGTTTGTGAACAGGCTTCTCTCTGACACTACAAGTATTGATAAGTATCAAGTCAGCCTCATTTGCTTTATCAGTTATCTTAAAATTCTCTTTTTTGGTTAGTTCAGCTATGATATGCTCACTATCACGAACATTCATAGCACAACCTAAAGTCTCTATATATAGCTTTTTTTTACTATTTTGCACAAATATCCCTAGAGTATATGTATCTCATATATATAATCATTCTCATCAAGAGTATATTTTATCTCTCTAAGATAGACACTATATCCAAGCTCCTCAAAATGCTCTACTAAAGATACCAAATCTTTGTGTGAGTTATCCTTGTCAAAATAAAATATCTTCTGTCCCTCATCTTTGACCATCTCTTCTATTTTTTCAAGTTTAATCTTTTTAGGTTTAGCCTCTAGTGTAGCTCTTGCTAATTTAAGTTCCATATCTTCCTCTTTCACATAAAATTAATCCTCTATTCTATCAAAAATTTGATAAATTTGTGCTTTGATACTATAAAATTGCCTCTAAAATAGAGCATTAACATACATTAGTTTTGATTTGGTTTTTAGAGATAGTTGTTAGTTTTAGAAATTACTCAAAAGATAATCCAACCCGCCTTTTTGCCTCTTTTATTATCCTCTCATCTGCTGATAGATCTATCCAATCAAACATCTTTCCACTTTGTAGTTTTCCATCTATCACATCTCCACTTTGACGAAATCTTAAATCCAATTCAGCTATATCAAATCCACTTTTAGTTTTTGCAAACTCTTTTAATCTTTTAGAATTTTTATCATTAGTATATAAAAAGCAGTACCCTTTAAGTCCTGTTCTACTTACCCTTCCTCGTATTTGATGTAAAGTAGCAAGTCCAAGCCTCTCTGCCCCCACAATGATAACAGTCGTTAACCTTGGAAGTGAGATACCTACCTCTATGACGGTTGTTGAGATAAGAATATCACCATTTTGCCTAAATCTCTCTAATACCTCATCTTTTTCTTTATCTTTTCCATAGGTTACAAAAACATTTTTATACTTTTTTTGCCAGTAGGATTTAGCCTCTTCTATCGACTGATACGATACAGTTGCACTCTCTTCAACAAGAGGATAGATGATAGCTATTTGATGATTTTTTTTGATTTCATCTTCTATATGCTTTATCAAATTTTTAAAATCACTTCTTGAAATGATTTTGGTAACTATCTCCTTTTTAAATGGCAACTCTTTTATAAAACTATAATCTACCAAAGAGGAGTTTATCATAGCAAGAGTTCTTGGAATTGGAGTAGCACTAAATTGCAAAAAGTGAACCCTTTTATCTCTATCTTTTATAACAAGATTTTTTATCATCTCTCTTTGGTTCACTCCAAATCTATGCTGTTCATCAACCATGACAAGTTCACATTGTGGTAATTTTTTATACAAAAGTGCATGTGTTCCTACTAAAAAATCAAACTCTTCAAGATTTTCATTTTTCTCTTTAGAGGTAATAAGTGCTATTTTTATAAAAGATGGTAAAAAA
>JALVXV010000050.1 GCA_027038235.1 Campylobacterales bacterium
CACAAACTTCGTCACCTTCGATTTTAAACTTAATACCTGTAACACCACGACCAACGCGACCAATCTCTCTAACATCTTCTACTTTAAATCGGATACACTGACCCTTTTTAGTAGCGATAAATAGCCATTTAACCTCTGGCGTAATAATCTCTGCTGTTACTATTTCATCATCTTCATCTAAGTTAATCGCTCTTACACCATTACTTCTAATGTTAGAGTACTCACTCAGTTTTGTTCTTTTTGTTATACCATTTTTAGTAAAGAATACAAGTGATTTACTCTCATCAAAGTCTGTTGTTGGAATAATTGCCATTATCTTTTCGTCTGGTTGCAGGTTAATAAGGTTCATAACTGCCCTACCCTTGGCAGTTCTACTACCCTCTGGTATCTTATAAACCTTTAACCAATATAGTTGCCCTCTATCTGTAACAAACATCAAAGTATCGTGAGTGTTCGATGTAAAGAACATCTCTATAAAGTCGTCGTCGTAAGTTGTTACGGCAATCTTACCCTTACCGCCACGATTTTGCTTTTCGTACTGTTTTACAGGAACTCTCTTAATGTAACCTCTATGTGTAATTGTTACAACCATTGGCTCATTTGGAATTAAATCTTCTATATCAATATCGTCATAATCTTCTACTATTTCAGTACGACGCTTAGAGCTATAAGATGACTTAATCTCTAAAAGCTCATCTTTAATAATTTCGTTTATCTTCTCTTCACTCTTTAAAATTGCTTGTAGTCTATCGATTAACTCTAACAGCTCTCTTAATTCGCTCTCGATTTTGTCTATCTCTAAGCCTGTTAGACGACGCAGACGCATCTCTAAAATCGCTTTAGCCTGTATCTCGCTTAAATCGAAACGACTCATTAAGTTTTCGCGAGCTTCACTATCGTCTTTACTTGCTCTAATAATTTTAATCACTTCATCAATATTATCAACAGCAATCTTTAAGCCCTCTAAAATATGAGCTCTAGCTCTAGCCTTCTCTAGCTCGAAAATTGTTCTTCTAATTATTACAGTTCTTCTGTGTCTTAAAAATATATCTAGCATCTGTGGCAAATTTAAAACTTTTGGCTCTTTATTTACAATAGCAAGCATAATAATTCCAAAAGTCACCTGCATTTGAGTCGATTTGTATAGGTTATTTAAGATAATATCACTCATTGCATCACGCTTAAGCTCTATTACAATTCTAATACCATCTCTATCAGACTCATCACGAATTTCACTAATTCCATCTACCTGTTTATCACGAACTAATTGAGCGATATTTTCTATTAACTTAGATTTATTCACTTGATATGGAAGCTCATCTACAACAATAACTTCTCTATTTTTCTTCTGCTCAATATGTATTTTTGCTCTAACTTTTATTCTACCACGCCCTGTATTATAAGCATCTACAATACCTTTTTTACCAAAAATAATACCACCAGTTGGGAAGTCTGGACCTTGTACATGCTCTATAAGTGTATCTGCCGTTGCTGAAGAGTCATCCAAATAAACCAGTAAGGCATCTATTAGCTCATCTAATCTATGTGGTGGGATATTTGTAGCCATACCAACCGCAATACCAGACGAACCATTTAGTAGCAAGTTTGGTACCCTACTTGGCAATACATCTGGCTCTCTCATACTATCGTCGTAGTTTGGTATAAAATCAACTGTATCTTTATCTATATCTTTTAGAAGCTCTTCGGCAATTTTTGTCATTCTAGCTTCGGTATAACGCATAGCTGCTGCATTATCGCCATCAATCGAACCAAAGTTTCCTTGCCCATCAATTAGTGGCTCTCGCATAGAGAACTCTTGAGCCATACGAACTAAAGCATCATAAACTGCGGTATCTCCGTGTGGGTGGTACTTACCTATAACATCACCAACAATTCTTGCTGACTTTTTATAAGATGCTCTATGTGTTAAGTTAAGCTCATTCATCGCAAACAAAATTCTACGATGCACAGGCTTAAGCCCATCTCTTGCATCTGGCAGGGCACGCCCAACAATAACGCTCATAGAGTAGTCTAAGTAACTTCCCTTTATACTATCTTCAATGTTGATATCTTCAACTAAATTACTCTCGAACAAATCACTCATATACTTCCTTTATACAATAGACTTATATCGCAACAGTCTAGTACCAAAATAGCCAATATTATACCTAAAAATACTTATAGAAGCATACTTTAGACACTCTTTACTACTCATATTTTCTAAACTTAAACAACCACTCTTTTTGCTCGTCAGTTAAATTGCTCATTGAATTTAAAATTTTCTCTTTCAACTCTTGCAAATCTTTTAACTCTAAATACTCTAAAAGTTCAGGTGCTATATCGAAATTTTCTATATTTTCACTCTTCCATAACTCTTTTATCTCATTTAATAGGGCTTTTTTATCTTCCATTAAATTCCTTTGTGTAAAATTGTAATTTAAAAACTAAAGGGCACACCAAAAAAGGCTTAAATTGTATATAAAATATATTTTATCTATTTTAATCTTAGCATCTTCTCTATTTAGTGCAAATATAGAAGTTATCGAGAGTTTTGACACAACAGAGACTAAGCAAAGTAAACCTGCTCCAATAATTATTGAAACAAAACCATCTGTTACTATAAATAAGAGCAAGCCAATAAAAAAGATTCAAAATATAGAAGTTCATAAAAAGATAAAAAAGCAAAAAAAATTACTTAATAAAAACAGAACATCAACAAAAAAAGAGATAAAGAGAAGTATTAAAAAATCACATAAACCCACAAGTAAAAAAAGTGGAGCAAAGCTTTTAATAATTATAGATGATGTATCACACAGATACCAGTTAAATCAGATAAAAAGTTTGCCATTTAAGGTAACACCATCTATATTCCCACCTACTAAAATGAATATGCAAAGCTACAAATTGGCAAGAGGTTTAAAACATTTTATGGTTCATCTACCGCTAGAGTCACATAGCAGGCAGATGAATACAATGTATAAAGTAATTAGAACTTATTACACACAAAAACAGATAGATAATAGAGTTAAAGAGATAAAACGCCTCTTCCCTAATGCGAAGTATATAAATAACCATACAGGTAGTAAATTTAGTGCAAATTACAAAGCTTCTAAAAGACTTTATAAATCTCTTTTAGCAAATGGGTTTAAGTTTGTAGATAGCCGCACAAGCCAAAATACAAAGTTTCCAAAAATTGCAAAAGAGTTTCATAAAAGATACTTAAAATCAGACCTTTTTATAGATAATGTAATAAATGTAAACAGCATAAAAAGAGAGATAAAAAAAGGTGTATCACTTGCTAAACGAAGAGGTTATGCAGTAGTTATTGGGCATCCACATCCTCAAACCCTTAGAGCTCTTAGAGAGTCAAGCAAACTTATAAATAGTGTCAAAACGGTATATATAGATGAGTTCTAAAGTAATAGATTTTAATATTCCAGAGTTAAAACTTATGGCAAAAGAGCCAAAAGAGCTTTTTTATATTGGCAATAAAAATTTACTGCAAAATAGAATGGTCTCTATTGTTGGCACAAGAAGACCTTGCAACTACACAAAAGATTTAACATTTAAGCTAGCACAAGCTTTAGCTAAAAGAGGTGTTACAATAGTTAGTGGTGGAGCAATGGGTGTAGATGCAATTGCACACCGTGGGGCAACACCCAGCAACACTATAGCTGTTATGGCAAACGGACTAGATATAAAATACCCTGCAGTAAACAAGAGCCTAATAGCCGATATAGAAAAAAATGGATTAACCCTTAGCTTTTATAAAGATGGATTCAAAGCCACAAAATGGAGTTTTGTAGCTAGAAACGAGCTAGTAGTCGCTTTAGGAGATGTTCTAATTGTAACCGAAGCCAATTTAAACAGCGGTAGTTTAAGAAGTGTAGAGTATGCACTTAAAATGCAAAAAGATATATACGTACTTCCTCATCGTCTAGGTGAAAGCTTAGGCACAAATGAATTATTAGAAAAGGGTTTAGCACAGCCAATTTATAATATAGAAGAGTTTGCTAACAAATTTGGTAAAATTGTAGAGATTAAAGATGATTTTTTAAACTATTTAAAACAAAATCCTACATTAGACGAGGCTATAGCTAAATATGGCGATAAAATTTACGAAGCCGAACTAGAGGGGTTAATAGCCATAGAGAATGGCTATATTATTACTTTGTAGTATTTTTATCCGATACTTTAGCTGACTTAGGACTAAGAGCATACTTAATTACACTCTCTACATAATCT
>JALVXV010000051.1 GCA_027038235.1 Campylobacterales bacterium
ACTGAGATAAAGTATTGTATATTTCCTTCAAGTGAACCATACTGCTCCTCAATATCAAGATGATTAAAAACTATATAAAATGAGGATAAAAGGGATAAAAAAAGCAAAAGATATCCAAAATATCTTACAAAAACAGAGCTATTTTTATCAAATAAAAAGACCCATGTAAATGCAAATGCTAAGTGAATAGGTCTGCTAATTAGATTTGGTATAAGTCCTGTAAAAACAAGATATATATGAAATGATACTGTTGCCAAGGCTAGGAGTGCCGTGGCAACATGTAAAGTATTGTTTTTTTGCAGAATAATTTTTAGCATAAATTACTGCAATATTTGAGGTATTTTTACTCCCATCTCTTTATAATATTTTAAAGCACCTTTATGGAGTTTTGTATGAAAAATAGATAGATTTTTATATGTAACTGCTTTCCACCAGCTACTTTGCTTTTGAAGAAGTGGTTTTGCTTTCCAAAAAGCCTTAGTAAGCTCATAAGCAGTATCCTCATCCATATCAGTAGTGGTATATACTCCAACAGGCAAAGTTGTAGTAGTTACATCGTAGTTTACACCCTTATATGTTCCAGCGGGGATGATAATCTTGTCTCTTTTTGTCAACTTTATCTGTTCATCACTTAGACTTAGTAGATTTATCGGAGTTGTTGCACTTGCCTCTATAACATTTGGAGCAGGATATGACCCAGATGTTGCAAAGCTATCTACTTGAGAATTTTTTAGAGCAGTAACTGCATTTGAAAGCTCTGCATTGACCAGTTTTACTTTATCTAATAGTCCAAAGAGCTTTATATATTTTTTCGCCTCTTTTGCACCAAATGTCCCTTTTGCTATAAGCAGACTTTTTCCGGCTAAATCATTGAAACTTTTTATATTACTATCTGCTCTTACAACAAAGTGCATAGTTAAAAATGGTATAGGAAACAAAGCTCTTATCTTTTGATAATTTTCAGGATTATCATTTTTAAACATAGCCTTTTTATTAAGAGCCAATTTTATAAGAACAGGAGGGGTTGTAAATACATAATTGCCCCTTCTCTTTGGAGCCTCCTTTACATTTTGTACTGAGCCTTGAGACTCTTCGATAGTAAATTTTATATCTGCATTTGTAACTTTATTGATATTTTCGCCCAATTGTACTGCCATCTGATAATAAGAGGATGTTGATTTTGCAGATTTGTATGTAATTCTCTTACTTTGAGCAAAAAGATTTAAGGCAAATAACGATAAAATTATCGCAACCATAGGTCTAAAAAATTTCATTGTAGCCTCCTAAGATAGATTGAGTTCACAGATTGTATCTTAATTAAGTTGAAATTATTTTTAAACTATCTTTTTTATCCCAAATTTTCAAATTGTTCAAGTAGTGTAAATTTATATTCAAGGGCATCTCTAATAATAGGTAATGCCCACAATTAGGATTAAGGGCATCTCCAACCATTCCATCTTAGAAAAGTAGAGATATTAAGATCATAGTTCCAACTCTTGTATGCCCTTAAATCATATTTTGAACCTACTTTAAGTCCATTTTTGATAAAATACGAGGTATTTTTAAGGAGCTTAGCTTCTTGAAAGGGAGATTATAAGTTGAAAAAAAAAGATTTTGAAAAAAAGATAGAGGTGTCTAAAGATATTCTTGAGAGATTAATGGATCCATCTATCACACTTGAAGAGAGCATGAAACTATACAAAAATGGTTTAAAAGAGCTAAAAGAGGCTTCTAAAATGCTTGAGGATGCTAAGCTTGAGTTTGAAGAGTTATCAAAAGTAGATGAGGAGGACTCTTGAATATATCTGCACTCCAACTCTCAACTCTACCTATGAGTAAAGCAAAACTTGATTATTATCTAATGATTTGTAAAAAAAGAGGTATCTCTTTAGTACTTTTGGGTGAATATAACTTAAATAGCTTTTTTAAAGAGCTTGAAAAAATGCCTAAAAGTATGATAAAAGAGCAGTCAAACCATAAGATACGAATCTTAAAAGAGCTTTCAAAAGAGTATGGTATCACTATCGTTGCCCCTATTGTGCAGTTTAAAAAGGATAAGATTTATAAGTCTATTGCTAGATTTACCCCAAAGGCAGCATATTTTAAAAAGCAACAATATCTCATCAACTATAAGCACTGGAATGAGGAGAGATTTTTTGATAATGAGATAGAGAGCAACTATATACCTATGATATTTCATCATGATGGAGTAAAAATTGCTGCTATAAATGGTTTTGAGCTACATTTTGATACTGTTTGGCTTGAGATACTAAAAAAGAGAGTGGATTTAGTCTTGCTTCCGACTGTTAGTACATTTGGTTCAAGAAAGAGATGGGCAGAGCTTATAAAGATAAGAGCCTTTTTAAATGGTCTTTATATTTTAAGAGCCAATCGCATAGGGGAGTTTACCCAAAAAGATATATCTTGGAAATTTTACGGAGAGAGTTTTTTAGTCACTCCATCAGGTGAACTTCAATATATGCTTGGACACAAAGAGGAGATGTTGATAGCCTCTATAGATAAAAGTTTACCAAGAGTTGCAAAAAAAGAGTGGGGTTTTGCATCTGCAATTCAAAAAAGGGAGGTTTTAAGTGGTAATTTTGAGGAAGATATATGAGATTTAATGATTATCCATTTGAAAAATTAAACAAACTCTTAAAAGATATTGAACCAAATAGGAGTTTTGAGCCTTTAAGTCTTACCATAGGAGAGCCGCAATATAAAACCCCTTTATTTATCCAAGAGGAGTTAAAAGATCATACAAATTTATTAAACAAATATGCTAAAACTTCAGGCGAAGAGTTTTTAAAGGAGTCTATGAGAGAGTTTGTAAAAAATAGATTTGGTATAGGTTTAAAAGAGGAGGAGTTGATACCAACCTTTGGAACAAGAGAGGTTTTGTTTAATTTCCCCCAATTTTTCCTTTTTAACAAAAAAAATCCCACTATGGCTTACACCAATCCATTTTATCAAATATATGAGGGTGCTGCGATAGCAAGTAGAGCAAAAAGTATCTATATAAATTTGGAAAGAAAGAGTAGTTATAAACCTATATTAGATAAAAAGGCTTTAAAAGAGGCTGATCTTGTTATTTTAAACTTTCCAAACAATCCAACAGCCTCAACGATGAGCAAAGAGGAGTATAGGCCATGGATAGAGGCTGCTTTAGAGAATGATTTTGTTTTATTAAATGATGAGTGCTATAGTGAGATATATTTTAATAAGCCTCAACCCTCTTTATTGGAAGCCTCTAAAGAGTTTGGCAATGATAGTTTTAAAAATATTTTAGTAGTAAACTCTATATCCAAAAGAAGTTCAGCCCCAGGACTTAGAAGTGGTTTTATAGCTGGAGATAAAACTATCTTAAAAGAGTATCTAAAATATCGGACTTATACAGGGTGTGCTATACCTCTTCCTTTACAATATGCTGCAGCAAAGGCTTGGAGTGATAAAAAACATGTAGAGGTATTTAGAGAAAAATATAGGGCAAATTTTAAAATCGCAAAAGAGATACTTGATATAGAGCCACCAGAGGCTACTTTTTATATTTGGCTCGAAGTAGAAGATGATATAAAATTTACTAAGGATTTATATAAAGAGAAAAATTTAAAAGTAATACCAGGTAGCTTTCTCTCAAGAGACAATAAGGGCAAAAAAAATGTAAGAATTGCCTTAGTTGAGAATGAAGAGAAAACTAAAGTAGCACTAAAACGCATAAAGGATTATATTGGCTAAGATTCATTTTATAGGCATTGGTGGTATAGGTCTTTCGGCACTTGCAAGATTTTTGCATAAAGAGGGTCATATTATAAGCGGTTCAGATATAAAAGAGACTCACATAACAAGAGCATTAAAAAGTGAGGGTATCATAGTAAATGTACCTCATGCAAAAGAGAGTATCATAGATCAAGATATGGTGGTATATTCTGCAGTTATCAAAGAGGATAATGTAGAGTATCAAGAGGCTTTAAAAAAAAGTATAAAACTTTTTTCAAGAAAAGAGGCTTTAAAATTTATCCTAAAAGATAAAAAAGTTTTTGCAGTTGCAGGAGCCCATGGAAAGAGTACTACTAGTGCAATCTTAGGAAGTATCATAGATGGCAGTATATTAATAGGAGCCGAAAGCAATCAATTTGGCTCTAACATGAGGTATCTTAAAGGGGATGATTTGGTATTTGAAGCAGATGAGAGCGATGAGAGCTTTTTAAACTCCAACCCATATCTAGCTATAGTTA
>JALVXV010000052.1 GCA_027038235.1 Campylobacterales bacterium
GTTGCTGCTAATCTGTCAAAAAACTTCTTTCTAGTAAAAAAAGAGTTTGATCACCACTTAAAAGATATTATCTTTTTACTATTTTTTACCATTTCAGCAATGCACTTAAATATCTCATTTATTACACAGATGCCTTTAGCTATAATCATATATGTTCTTTTTAGAATTATAGGCAAAATAGCAGGAGTTAGAATTGGATCAAAGCTCTCAAATGTTGGTAGTGATATAGGGAAGTATCTTGGGATAGCACTTTTTCCACAAGCTGGAATTGCCATAGGTTTAGCTCTCTCATTGCAAGAGGTTACTGACTTTGAGATAGTAGCTCCTATTATTCTTAATGTCATTATAGCAACCACTTTAATACATGAACTAATAGGTCCATTTTTAACAAAATCAATCTTGATAAAATATGGTAAATATAAAGGATAAAATTTTGGATATAAAAGAGCTATTTTTTAAATTATTAAGTTTTAGATCTATCACTCCTGATGATGGTGGAGCTATAGATTTTATAAAGAAATATATGGATGATTTTGAGGCTATTAGAATTGATAAAAATGGTGTTAAAAATCTATTTTTATATAGAAATTTTGGCACAGGCAAACATCTCTGTTTTGCAGGACATTTAGATGTAGTACCGCCAGGTGATGGGTGGAGTAGTGATCCATTTGTACCTGTTGAAAAAAATGGCTTTATATATGCTAGAGGTGCTCAAGATATGAAGAGTGGAGTTTGTGCATTTTTAAAAGCTTCTAAAGAGTTAAAGAGTTTTAATGGAACTTTATCTATACTATTAACAAGTGATGAAGAGGGTGATGCAAAGTATGGAACTGTTGAAGTGCTAAAATATTTAAAAGAGAGAGATTTTTTGCCCGATTTTGCTGTGGTTGCCGAGCCTACTTGTGAGAGAGTTTTTGGAGATACGATAAAGATAGGCAGAAGAGGCTCGATAAATGGCAGACTTGAGCTATATGGAAAACAAGGACATGCAGCATATCCAAAAAAAGCTACCAATCCAGTAAACCTCATAGCACCTATTCTTCCAAAAATTGCTGGAGTAAATTTGGATGAGGGTGATGAGAACTTTGAGCCTAGTCAATTTGTCATCACCGATATAAGAGCAGGTATGGAGGTAACAAATGTTACTCCAAATGATCTTAAAATGATGTTTAATGTAAGAAACTCTACCTTAACTTCTGCCTCCTTAGTTGAACATTTTGTAAAAGAGAGGTTTAAGGGTTTGCCTTTTAAGTTAGATATCAAACAGAGTTCAAAACCATTTTTGACTGACAAAAACTCCAAAATTGTAAAAGCTATCTCAAAATCTATACAAAATATCACAGGTATCACTCCAAAACTAAGCACAACAGGTGGTACAAGTGATGCTAGATTTTTTGGTGAGTTTGGAGTAGATACTGTTGAATTTGGTGTGAAAAATGATACAATACACTCTGTCAATGAGAGAACAACTTTAAATGAGGTTGAAAGCTTGTACGAAGTTTTTAAAAATTTAATAAAGGAGATGTAAAATGCAATACATTCATACTGACAAAGCCCCAGCGGCAATAGGTCCATACTCTCAAGCTATAAAGGTAGGAGATATGGTATTTACTTCAGGACAGATCGCTTTGACACCTGAGGGAGAATTTTTAGATGGTAGTGTTGAAGTACAGGCTAAGCAAGTTTTGAAAAATTTAAGTGAAGTTTTAAAAGAGGCAGGAAGCTCTATGGATAGAGTAGTTAAAACTACTATATTTTTAGCTGACATGGATGATTTTGCCGCTATTAATGAAATATATGCCCAAGCCTTTGGAGATCATAAACCTGCTAGAAGTACAGTTGCAGTTAAAACTCTTCCAAAAAATGCTCTTATAGAGATAGAGGCGGTTGCTTTAGGATTATAGGATATAGGATATTGGATATGGGATATGGGATATGGGGTTTGGGGTTTGGGGTTTGAGATGGAGGATTTTTAAGTGAAAAAATTAGCTTTTTTGTTGCTATTTTTCTCTCTATTTTTACAAGCTGGAGTAAAAAGGAGTATTATCTTTCCCTCGCTTGATGGAGTAAATATCACTGCAGACCTATATTTGCAAAATCTCAATAAAAAGACCCCTTTTATAGTGCTGTTTCATAGAGCAAAATGGAGCAGAGGAGAGTATAGTGAGATAGCCTTAAAACTTAATGATCTTGGTTTTAACTGTATGGCGGTAGATCTAAGGAGTGGTGGAAGTATCAATGGAGTTGTCAATGAGACTTTAAAAGATGCTAAGAAAAAAGGTAAACCAACCACCTACTTAGATGCTATGCAGGATATAAAAGCTTCACTTTTATTTGCTAGAAAACATTTTGCAAAAGGTAAACTTATAGCTTGGGGTAGTTCATACTCTGCAGCACTTATCATAAAGATAGTAGGGGATGATAAAAGTTTAGCTGATGAAGTTATATCATTCTCTCCAGGAGAGTATTTTACAAAATTTGGCAAAGCTCCTAACTGGATAAAGCAGTCAGCTAAAAAGTTAAAAGTTCCTATATTTATCACTAGTGCAAAGCAGGAGGAGTCCTATTGGAAACCCATATATAATGCTGTACCTGATGATAAGAAATTTTACCTTCCATTTACAGGTGGCCATCATGGCTCTAGCTCTCTTTGGAGTAAATATCCTGATTCTAGCGGATATTGGAAAGCTGTCAAGGGATTTTTAAGGAGCCATATTTGAGCTTAGATCTATATGCAAAGGTAGAACCTTATATTGGATTTTATGATAGCTATGAGAAACTTTACAGACACTATCTAAGACTTTTAAAAGATTTTGAGATAAAAGATATACTCGATGTAGGATGTGGAAATGGTAGAATGCTTGAACTTCTAAATAAAGAGGGGTATAGTACAAAAGGTATAGACTTAAGTGCTAAAATGGTTAAAATCGCTAAAGCAAGAGGGCTAAATGTAGAGCATAAAGCCATATCAAAAATCACTAAAAAGTATGATGCCATTATTGCTGTAGCAGATGTACTAAACTACATGGATAGAAAAACACTTAAAAAATTTTTAAATTGTATAAAAAATAGTTTGAAACAAGGCGGTATCTTTATATGTGATATAAATACTCTTCATGGCTTTAGTGATGTAGCTGATGGGGTAATGGTAAAAGATGATGATGAAATATTTTTAGCAATTGATGCTATATTTGATGGAGAGATACTTGATACAAAGATAACCTTTTTTGAAAAGGAGAAAGAGCTATTTAAAAAATATAGTGGAACAATAAAACAGTACTTTTATAGAAGTAGCGACATTGTAGAGTTGACACCATTAAAATTTATAGATAGAGAAAAAATAGCACTATTTTCTAATGATTCAGATAAAATGATATTTAGATTTGTCAAATAAGTCAAAACCTCTTTAAAAAAGCAGGAGCATTAAGAGGTTGGGGTTAATGCTGTTTAGTTAGGGATTTTATCCAATTTTACAAATTATCCCAAATTTTGCAATAGACTTCATTGTATTGGCACTCATCATTGAAGTTATAGCCTTTTAAAAAAGTTTCGACTTAACACCATGTAGATAAGCCTTCAACTTTTTTAATAGGCTATAATCTTCAAGCATAAGCACTACTACAACAAATTCTATTGCAAAATTCGGGATTATTTTTCAGATACTAAAATCCATAATATAGAGATATTTATCTTTTAGAAAAATTTATTACTCTCTTAACTAAACGGCATTGCGACTGACTCCCAATGCTGTTCTAAAAAGATTTTTGAGAGATTTTACAGTAGCGATAATAATAGCAGTGGGATATGACTAGATATAGTAAATCGTTTGACAAAACTGATGAATATAAAGATAGAGGTAAAATCAGATGAAGGTAAAAACACCTTCATCTTAAAATTTTACTGATAATGTATAACTACCTTTTCAACAAAAGGCATCTGCTTTTTTATATCATTTTCTATGCTATGTGCGATTTTATGTGCTTCTTTTAAAGAATCAGTATTTAATGCAAGATCGAGTTGAACAAACTTAAAACTACCTGCATTTCTTCCTGTTACAGCTATTATATCTTTTACTTTTGATTCATTTTCTAAAATTTTTTTTATTTTATCTATACTTTCATAATCTAAAGAAGCATCAAGCA
>JALVXV010000053.1 GCA_027038235.1 Campylobacterales bacterium
AAAATTTTTGTTATATTAATGCATAATCGCTTATAGTGGGATTAAAAAATATTTTTGGGATACTTCATGCTTATTTTAAAACAATTTTAGAATTTATATGATATACTTGCACATTAAAAATCTATTAAGGAGTAGAGTATGCTTAAGAAAACATTACTTGTAGCTACAGTTTCAGCAGGGCTTATGGCAAGTGTCATAAATATGGATCTCAATGCTAAATATCCAGCTACCAATTTTCACACAAAAGGTGCGGTAAAATTTGCTAATTTGGTTAAAAAATATACAAATGGAACCATCAATATCACTGTCCATGCAGGAAGTTCACTAGTTAAAGGTAATCCTTTAAAAGCAGTAAAGGATGGAACAGTTGCATTAACAGATATGTTTATACCTTTTACCTCAGGAGGAGGAAAGGTTTTTGGTATATCAGCACTTCCATTTATCGCTCACTCTTATAGTGATGCTTATAAACTTTATCAAATATCAAAACCAGCATACAATAAAACTTTTACTAAATGGAATCAAAAATTACTCTATGCTGTCTCATGGCCACCTAGTGGACTTTACACTAAGAAAGCTATAAAGAGTATAGATGACTTCAATGGCTTAAAAACAAGAACCTATGATAAAAACTCTGCAACTTTTATCAATTTAGCAGGTGGAAATGCAGTAGCATTAGCTTGGGGTGAAGTTTATTCAGCTTTGAGAACTGGTCTAGTTAACTCAGTTGTAACTTCATCAGCTTCTGGAAAAGATGGAAAATTTTGGGAAGTTTTAAACTACTTTACAAAGATAAATTATGCCTATCCTCTACAAGCTGTTACTATCAATCTTGATTATTGGAATAGTCTAAGTCCATCTCAACAAAAAGCTATACTAAAAGCTGCTAAAGAGATGGAGAAGTATCAATGGAAAGCATCAAAGAAAGAGGATGCAATTGCACTAAAAACTTTAGCTGAACATGGTATGAAGATCATGGATGAGACACCTGAGCTTAAAAAGAGTTTAGATGGTATAGCAGATAAAATGCTAAAAAATTTCTTGGATAATGCATCACCAATGATCAAAAAGATCTTTAAGGAATATAGAAAGTAGTCAAAGGCATGAATTATTTTTTAAAATTCAATGATAAGCTCCAAAATTTTGGGGCTTATCTCTCTTCGTTTTTATTTATAGCACTTACAGTTTTAATTGTTACTGAGATAGTTTCAAGATCTTTTTTCAATGTATCTACCATGATAGCAGGAGAATATAGCGGATATTTCTATCTAGCTTCGATATTTTTTGGTCTTGGATATACATTTAAAGAGGATGGACATATTAGGATAACTATTCTTACATCTAAATTATCAAAAAACAAGATAAGAGTAGTAGATATTTTTGCAGGAGTTATAACTCTTGTGCTTACTCTATTTATCCTTTATTATTCAGTAAAAATGATTATAGAGAGCTACAAATTTGAGATGGTAAGCGAAACAGTTTCAGAAACTCCAATATATCTTACTCAATTAGCACTACCTATTGGTCTTTTGATATTTTGTATTGCTATTTTAGCCTTTATTGTAAAAAGAGTAAAATATGATAAGTGATCCTTTAGTTCTTACCATTGTCTTAATGGTTATAATGTTTACCTATCTTCTTTCATCCATTTGGATAGCAGTATCATTGATACTTACAGGTTTTACAGGGATGCTTATATACAAAGTTCATCTGCCTCCAAATATGAGTATATTTACTAAAATTGGAGATCTTTTAAGTCAGTCATTATACGATACTTTAAACTCTTGGTCATTAGCGGCTCTTCCTCTTTTTATACTTATGGGAGAGATACTTTATAGAAGTTCCATCTCAGATAGGCTTCTTAGTGGTCTTATGCCATGGCTAAACAAAATCCCAGGCAAACTTTTGCATATCAATGTAGCAGCTTGTTCACTTTTTGCAGCAGTTTCAGGCTCCTCTGCAGCTACTACAGCAACAGTTGGTAAAATAACTCTAGCTGAACTTAAAAAAAGAGGATATAAAAAGTCATTGGCTATTGGCTCACTTGCAGGAAGTGGGACTTTGGGATTTTTAATTCCCCCTAGTCTTATTATGATCATCTATGGAGTTTTAGCTGATGTTTCCATAGGTAAACTTTTTATAGCTGGGATATTGCCTGGACTTTTACTAGCATCTTTATATTCGGGTTATATAATGATCATCTCAACTCTTGATAAAAGCTCTGTGCCAAAAGTAGAAGACAATTTTACTTGGAGCGATAGAGCAAAATCATTAAGAGATTTGATACCTACATTTTTGCTAATTGGGGTAGTTTTAGGAAGTATTTATGGTGGTTTTGCGACACCTACTGAGGCAGCAGCTCTTGGAGTTTTAGGCTCAATCATTTTAGCGATCTATTTTAAAACATTCTCATTAAAACTTTTTAAAGAGTCTTTGTTTAACTCTGTTAAAACTACAGTTATGATAAGTTTTATCATCGCTGGAGCTGGATTTTTATCTCAAGTAGTTGGATTTTTAGGGATCGCTAGAGCAATTAGCGAATATATAGCCTCACTTCATCTATCACCCTATCATTTGATACTTGTAGTAGGAATTATGTATATATTTTTAGGTATGATACTTGATGGTATATCTATAGTTGTTATGACTTTGCCGATAGTTTTACCTATCATAACGGCTGCAGGTTTTAGTCCTTTATGGTTTGGTATATTTTTAGTATTTATGGTGGAGCTTTCTCAAGTTACTCCTCCGGTTGGATTTTCACTCTTTGTGATACAGTCAATTTCAGGAGAAAAGATAGGATATATTGTCAAAGCTACAATGCCATTTTTTATCATCATGCTCTTAGCAGTAGTGATTATCACACTCTTTCCTGAGATTGCATTTTACCTACCTTCTAAAATGATAGGAAAGTAAAATGGTAAAGTTAAATAGTGATTTGGGCGAGGGGTTTGGAGCTTACAAAGCTGGTAATGATGAAGAGATCATGCAATATATAGATATGGCAAATTTAGCATGTGGATTTCATGCTGGAGATCCACTTATTATGTCAAAAGCAATTAAAGAGGCTAAAAAAAACTCTATCCTTATAGGAGCTCATCCAGGCTATCAAGACCTTGTAGGTTTTGGTAGAAGAAGTATAGAGTATAAAAAAGATGAACTTCAAGCTATCCTAATTTATCAAATAGGAGCCCTTAGAGCATTGGCTATATCTTACAGATATGATATAAGCTATGTAAAACCTCATGGGGCTTTATATAATGATATGATGAAAAATGAGGAAATTTTTACAGCCATTGTCGAGGCTCTTAGCTCTTATGATAAAAATCTAAAACTTATGATACTCTCATCTTCAAAAAATGAGATATATCAAAATATTGCCGATAGTTTCGGTATAAGTCTTATATATGAAGCATTTGCCGATAGAGCATACAATGATGATGGATTTTTGGTATCAAGAAAAGAGAAAGACTCTGTTTTGGATGATGTAAAAGCTATCATCAAAAGAGTAGAGATGCTAGTACAAAATGGCTATATAGAGTCTATCACAGGCAAAAAACTCTACTTAAAGGTTGATTCATTGTGTGTTCATGGAGACAATGAAAAAGCACTACTTATAACAAAATCGATAAGAGAGTATTTGGATAAAATAAAATGAGATTTGAAGTATCTTCCGTTGATTCAGTTGTGGTATATTTTGCTGATGAGATAAGTGAAGATGTTTTAAAAAAAGTCTCTTTTTATTATAAATCCTTAAAAAATCTTCAAGAAAGCAGCTTTATATCTATCATACCCTCTTATACAAGCATCTATATACGATATGATATATTTAAGTATGATTTTCAAAGCATTATCTCTTTTTTAAAAGATAAATTTTCAAGCTTTAAATATGACAAAAATGATAAACAACCCACAAAAAGCATAAATATCCCTGTTTATTACTCTAAAGAGAGTGGATTGGATCTGCAACGATTATCAACAGATAAAAATTTAAGCATTGATGAGATTATCTCTCTTCACTCAAGAAAAACATATCTAGTCTATGCAGTAGGTTTTATGCCCGGTTTTGCATATTTGGCAAAAGTTGATAAAAAACTACAAACCCCAAGACTAAAACATCCAAGAGATG
>JALVXV010000054.1 GCA_027038235.1 Campylobacterales bacterium
TAGCATTAATCAATGTTTGATAAGGAACTTTTTGTTCACTTGCTAATTTTTTAAAATACAAGACTATATCATTATCTAATCTTAGTGAAACTGGTATTTTTTTTGGTTCATAAAATCTACCACGAACTCCATCACTAAAATCATAGTCATCCAACATTTCATAATCATCATATTTTTCTCTATCTTTAATGCTGCTCATAGAACTTCCTTTCTTTTTGATTTGCTTTTCTCGCACTTATTATTCTGATTATCTCTTCTCCATTTTCGTCAAAAAACATATTAGCGACAACTAAAATTTTATCTTTTTTTGTACTTCCAAGGGTAATCCATCTTTCTTCAAAATAATCAAATCTGTGATCAAGTTTTGAAATATGAAACGGATCTTCAAAAACCTCTTTTGCTTCTTCAAAGCTAACACCATGTTTTTGAAGATTGCTTATGCTTTTTTCTTCATCCCATTCAAATCTCAAAACTGCACCTTAAAGTTTAATTTGATTTAATTATATCATTTTGTATTTACAATGTCAAGATTACCTTTGAAGTATAACGATTATCGTGAGGAATAAATTAGCCGTCAGGGTAATTTATTCCTCTCCTCGTACTTGTTATGTACTTATTTTAAAATACTTTGAAATGGAAATAAACAAGCTATAGCAAAATTTGCCAATAATAATGTAATCCAAAATATTCTACCCCACCATTTTAAATAACTTTTATTATTTTTCCATTTGCCATATTTATGTTTTGCCCAATATGTATTCCAACCTATACCATTTTGAAGATTCATCTTTTGTTCTACATCTTTTAAATATTCTGTTTTTGCATGAATAGTCTTAGCCAACATAATTCTTTTTATACTTAAAATAAGTACTATTATAGTTGGTATCCAAATGATAATGGATAAAACATTATTCCAATGTTGTGTTGCAACAAATGACCAGATTGAGGCCGAAGCAATGAGGGCTAATCTTTCATTTGATTCTATTTGTTGGATATAAAATCTAACATCTTCTTCAACGACCATCATTTGCTCAATTATAAATTCATTTATTATAGATTTATCTTCCATCAAATTATTCCCTCCAAAAACTTCTTGTGTACTTAGGTCACTAGTTTTCCACTGCTAATGACTGCAACTCCAATAGCCCAAACTGTTTCAATTATAGAACTAAAAAATAGTCCGATACGTTTTGCCATTTGTTTTATTGTTGTTACTTTTGTTTTCTTCATTTTACTCTCCTCACAATTTATATTATTGTTGTCCAATAAGACATATATCAAGCTTAAAAATCTTAATATAGTTAGAGCTATGAAGCTAACAATCATATAGGTAGGAATTGAACCTACACCAGCGACCCCTATTGGCCTAAATACACAATTCAATAATTATATCATAACTGTTGATGTACATAACTATTTATTCAAGGAACATTATAGCGAAAATAACCAGATATTTGCAATTTGAAGGAACATTTTAAATGTTCTGTTATCTGTTAGAAAGTATCAAAATGTTACTTTTTCATTAAAATTATTAGTTTTTTGTATAATATAACTATTGCTTATGTCCTTTTAGGTGGCTATACAGTTATTAATGGGCATTTAGTGTTCCTTGATTTGTAAATTAAAGACAATAACGGACATTTGAACAAAATTTGTTCCTCGAATAAATAAAGGTGTAATTATGCAACAAAAGAAAAACTGTTAGATATTGTTAGAGAAAAAGTAAGAGTCAAACATTATAGTATTTCTACAGAGAGAACTTATGTTTATTGGATTAAATATTACATATTCTTCCACAATAAAACGCATCCTGTTAAAATGGGCAAAACTGAAATTGAACAGTTTTTAACCTATTTGGCAGTTAAAAAGAGAGTTTCGCCCACTACTCAAAATCAGGCTTTTTCTGCAATACTGTTTTTATATAGAGATGTTTTGGGTATAGATATGAGCAGTTGGAATATCCAGGCTCTAAGAGCTCGAGAGAGAAGGCGTATTCCGACTGTTTTAACAAAAGAAGAAGTTTTCAAAATAATTGATGAGTTAAGCGGTATATATAAACTTATTGTGCAAATGATGTATGGATGTGGGTTAAGAATGCAAGAAGCTTTAAATCTTAGAATAAAAGATGTTGATTTTGACTATAACAAAGTTTATATTTGGGATAGCAAAAGTTTAACAGATAGAACAGTGCCGTTGCCGCAAACTTTAAAACATGATTTAAAAGAGCAGGTGTTAAAAGTTCAAGAGTTGCATAAGCAAGATTTAGAAGCAGGTTACGGAAGTGTATATATGCCATACGCTTTAGAGAGAAAATATCCAAAGGCAAAATTTGAGACAAAATGGCAGTTTCTGTTTCCAATGCGTAAAGTTGCAAAAGACCCAAGAAGTGATGTGATTAGAAGACATCATGTGCATCCAAAAACTTTGGGACGCAATATTAAAATGGCAGCTATTAGGGCGAAAATTAATAAAAGAGTATCTTCACATATTTTTAGACACTCTTATGCAACCCATCTTTTGCAAAACGGTATTGATATTAGAAGCATTCAAGAGTTGCTGGGGCATAAATCGGTGGAAACTACCATGATTTATACACATGTGGTTGCGGAGTTAAATAATGGTAAAGTGATGAGTCCTTTGGATATGTAGGATAAAATTTTTGACATTATTAAAATTTTTTCCTTTTAAAACTCAAAAGCCATTACAGAAGCAACTATTCTACTTCACCCCAACAAAAGTAACAAAATTTCCCCATTGAAAAATGGTATGAACCTCTTTAAAACCTGCGTCTTTGCACATTTGAATATTTTCTTTTATGGTAAAAGGGATAAGTACATTCTCTAGGGCTTCTCTTTTTTTAGCTATTTCGTATTCGCTGTAGCCTTGCTCTTTTTTGTAATTGTAGTAAAGTTCGATTATTTGTTTATCTAGTTTTTTATCTTCAAAAACTACCTTTTCGCTAAAGATAAATAGCCCTCCACTATTTAAGCCTTTGTAGATTTTCTCTACTATTTTTGGGCGCTTAATTGGGCGGATGAATTGGAGGGTGTAGTTGGCAATTATAAAATCGAAATTATTAAGGGGATACTCTTTAATATCTGCAAAATCTAATTTTATATTGTCTGCTCCGTAAGCTATACACTTTTTTTGTGCTTGTTCTAGCATTGGTTTTGAGTTATCAATTCCAATTAGCTCTAATTTAGCTTTGCTTTTGCTATTTAGTTCTAGTAAAAATTTAGCAGTTGAGCAGCCTAAATCTATTAATTTATTGCCATCTTTTGCATTTAGGTTTATTAAGTCAATTACTAAATCTTGCACCTGTTTATAAAAAGGGACTGAGCGAGACAGCATATCGTCAAATACTGATGCTACGCTTTCATCGAACTCAAACTTTTTATCTATCTCTTTTGTAAAAACTCTATCTTTCATATGTCTTTACCCTATTAAACCACCCTCTTCTAAAACGCTTTAAGTTTCGCTCTGGCGGGGCGATTACTATTAATCTATCTAATATAAATCGTACACTATCTGCAAAGGCTCTGTATTTATTTGGCTCTTTTGTATCCATATGTTTTAATACCTGAAACAACCCCCACCCTTTGCCTTGGTATCTCTCGCTCTCTAGAGTTCCATCGCCTTTAAAGTTTGTATAGTCTATTAGGCAATAAGCTCCTTGTGGGTCTATTGTGCCATCTTTTTTATAAAGCAGCCGTTTTAAGTTATACTCTACTACTTTTCTTGTATGCTCATCTTTAGCGTAATTTATAATTTTTGGCATAGCTTTATTAAAGCGATAAACCATAAATTGGGCTTGATATGCTTTAGTGCTATTTAAAAAGTTTGTAAGCTCTACCATTTTAGGAGTTTGCAGCTTTTTTGCTCTTTTCCATTCATAATAGTTATTCCAAATGCAAGGAGTATTTGGGTTTAGCCACTTTGGCGGTTTTGCACCCTTTTTTATAATAAATTTAAGCATTGCTGGAAATGCATGAAAAAAGTGCATTGGCTTATCTTTGGTATACCATATAAAATGCCCTATTCCACAACTTGCAAACTCTTCGCCCTTATTCCACCAAACAAGTTTATCTTTTTTACCACTGCCTTCATTTAGCCAAATTTTATTAG
>JALVXV010000055.1 GCA_027038235.1 Campylobacterales bacterium
AAGTTCTTTCATGGATATATTGATGAATTAAAGATGTATGATTATGCATTAATGAGCAATGAAGTAAATAGCACATACAACAATGAAAAAGCTAGAAAAAATTATGATGGCACAGTAAGAGCATGTAAATGTGGTGTAGCTTACTATTTTGATGTTTGGGATAGCTTTAGGAGCATAAGCGATAGAAATATCTCAACTAAAATTGTTGATAAAGATTTTAATATAACAGTAGCCTCACTTGATGAAAGTGGAGTAAATCTTCATGAGTTTAATGGAACTGTATGTGTAAAGATAGATAACAATATAAAAAAACTTATCTTTAATGATACAAATATAAGTAGTATAACCTTTAACATTAAAAGAGCTATCAAGCAAACAAGAGTAAAGATATCTTGGAAAAAAAATATTGATACAAATTGTCCTTTAAGTAGCGAAGACAACTCTACACTATCTTCGGATGATTTTGCTATAAGACCTGATAGATTTACTATCTTTGCTAAGCCACCTTTTTATGCTGGGGATAGATTTAGCATCACTTTTAAAGCCCTTTCAAGTAGTGATAAAAATTCTACTGATTATAATGAGACAAAAGATATATCATTTATGGTAGAGTCAAATATTACAAAAATAGGGTGCTATGATGGAAGTTTAAATATGGATAATTTTAGCTTTAAAAATGGTATAGCAAAAGATATAAATGCCTCATACTCAAATATTGGCGATATAAATATAACTATAAAAGAGAAGCTTGGAAATGAATTTGCAAAGGTAGATAGTGATGATACTAGTAAAAATGATAGACTGATAAAAGAGAGTAGCACTCTAATAACTCTAAAACCTTATGATATAAATGTAACAGATGTAACTTATACAAATTCAAGTGGTAAGTCATGGCTTTATGATGCAGATGTGGGTGAGATGAATACTACTATAAAAACCACTATAAAGGCTTTTGCAAAAGGAGCTACTATGCCTTTAGTGGATTTTAACAAGAGCTGTTATGCAAAAGATATAAACCTCTCTTTTTTATATGATGTAAATTATAGCGGTAGCAATATTGTGCTTGATGCTATCTCTTTAGATGGTAACATTACATATTATGATATAAACTACTCATCTATCTTTGTCCCATCATCTATCTTTGTAAGTGGCGAAGCAAATGTATCTTATGCCTTTAATGTAAAAAGAGCATATAATAGACCCCTAAATCCTCTATATATGAAATTAAAAGATATAAATATTACAACACTTAATGTAAGCAAAAATCAAAATAGTGCTTTTGAAACCAACAATATAAAAGATGATCAAAATAGTACCTTTTATTATGCAAGGCTTTATGTGCAAGACTTTGAAACAACTCAAAAAGATAGCTCATCAAGCTTTTTTATAGATGTTTATTGCAATGGTTGTCAAGATACTATAAATAGCTATTTTCAAGATTCATTTCATTGGTATAGAAATGAATTTGACTTAGCGGTAACAAAAAAAACCGATATTGCTATTTTACCAAAGGAGGGTTTTAAGCTATCATCGTTAAGTAAGAGCAATATCGCTATCTCAAATATAACAGATGCAAACAAAGCAGAGATAAGCTTTGATATAAATAACTCAAAAGATAAATATGATTCATCAATTTTTCACCTGCTTATACCAAAATGGCTTTGGTTTAATGAGTATAGAGATTATAATAGTTCAAATAGTAGTGATTGCTCAACCCACCCTTGCATAGAGTATAGATTGCTCTTAAATGCAAAAAATGGAATAAAAAGTGGAACTTTTAGTGGCTCAGATATTGGGCATGAACAAAATACAACTATAAAAAAGATTGGTATAAAGGTATATAGATAATGTCTTATAAAAAAGGAGGTTTTACACTTATAGAGCTTATATTTTCTATGGTTATTATAGCTCTAGTTTTTACAGTAATTCCTAAAGTTATGTATGCTTTTAATAAGAGTGATATATTCTCTATCAGAGAAGATGCACTCTTTAATGGAGTATCTTTTGCAAACATGGTATCAAGACTTCCATGGGATGAAAACAATGCAAAGTATAATGATATATTAAAAACCAACTCAGCAAATACACTATTTGATTGTGATACTTTAGTTGGTTATAGGATAGGTGGTTTTACAGGATCAAGAAATTGTAAAAATGGTATAAATGCGAGTATTATTTCAAGTGATGGCGAGAGTGATATAGCTTATTTTAACGATTTTGATGATTTTAATGATATCAATATATCAGCAAAACTTAGTGGAGCAAATATCTATACTCTGTCAAATAGAGTAAACTATGTTTTAGATGATAGCAGTATATTTGATTATGATTATACAAATAGAGGTGTTAAAATATCTTTAAATAAAGTAACCCCATTTAGTAGCTCTACAAATCTAAAGATGTTAACTCTTGATATCTACTATAGCGGCAAGAGAGGAAAAACAAAGAAGATAGCAAATTTCTTCTATATATCATCAAACATTGGACAGGTTTTGATAAAGAAAAGAAGTTGGTAAAATGGTAAAAAAGGCTTTTACTCTTATAGAGATGATAGTTGTTATAGTAGTTGCAGGGATACTCTCATTGGGAACATTTGTAGCTTTAAAACAGATATATCTAAGATCTTCCAAATCAAAAGCTATAAGTGAACTATCAAGAAACTCTGAGTTAACTGCCTCACAAGTTACATCTTTATTATATGATAGAGTTCCCTCATCTGTAATAGGCTATGATACTATTTCAAAAAATTTTCAAAGCATATATGAGATAGATAGTAGTTATAATGTACTTGAGTGGCTAGCTACTGCAAGAGAGTCATTTGAACATAGAGATTTTAGTGGATTTGTTGATATGAATAGCTCAGATCCTCTAACAGATACACTAAACTCACCAGATACCAATATAACTGCTATATCTAAGACTATACAAAAGAAGTTTAATACTACCAAAAATGTATATGATAACAATCTTGTAGCACTCATGTTTGCAGGATCATTTGATAGCGGTTCTTTAGTTTTGATGAGTGATTTTAATAACTCTTTTGGATGGCATGGGGGAAACTCATCTCTTGTATATAAGATAAAATCCTCCTCAAGCGGTGCAAATATAGCTTTAAAATCACATCCAAATGAGATATATGAGAAATATTATCTAATAGATAGTGCTTATGCAATCGCAAGAGGAGAGGATCTAAATAGAGATATTTTAGAGAGTAATTGTGGATTAGATTTGAAAAATATCTCTCAAGATAGTTTTAAGCATACACTCTTTTTGTTTTACAACTATAGACCTTGGAGTAGTGAAACTTTTTGTGCAGATCCAAATATATTAGGTGGTGAAACAAGGGAGGGGAATGTTACAATTTTAGCCACAGAGGTTGAAGGTTTTAAGATCGATTTGGTAAATAATAATTTGCAATTTAGTTTGACTTTAAAAAGATATATATCGAGTGATAAAAAACACTCTGTAGTCATTTCAAAGCAAAAGGTGATATTTTGAGAAAGGGATTTAGTCTTATATTTGCACTATTTGTTATAGTTTTAGTTGCAGGAATTATAAGCCTCTCATTAAGATATGCCAAATCCTCCATAATTAAGACAACTACTCTTTATGAAAAGGAGAGTGCAGAGCTATTTTTAAATAGTGCAGTTGAGCTATCTTTACTAGCAATTAGTGCATATGAGAGAAATAGTACAAATGGATGTCTTAGGGATATAAATATTACTTCAAAAGATCAAAGATTTATAGCAAGTGTACAGATAAAGTGGTACTATTTGCTCAATGGCTCTAATGATGCTACCTATTGCAATAATGATGGACTTACACATATAATAACAACTTCAGATTCTCATGGAATGGCTATGCTTGAGGTAGAGGTGGAGGCAAATACTACTCACCCAAAAAACTCTATGCCACTTAGAATAATAAGAAGGACATTGCAAAGACCATGAAAAAAAATGCTTTTACTATGATAGAGCTTATTATTGTTATCATTATTATAGCAATACTTGCTAAAAGTGCTATATCTATTTTTCCTGATAGGAGATTGGATAATAGTGTAAATTATTTGGTTATGCAGATAAAAAATAGGCAGGAAAATGCACTAAATTTTAATCACTA